>NZ_JADBUZ010000021.1:0-35168 GCF_020245305.1 Microcystis sp. M20BS1
TACTTATATGGCAAGCCTTTTCGGGAGTTCATAGATTTTCAACGGTTCTCTAAATTGTGTGATTGGAACCAGAATCGTTACTACAAAAGCCTTCTTACCCTTCTGAGCATTTATACTCATTACATAATTGGGATGCTCCCAGTTTAATCCCCCTAAATCCCCCTTAAAAAGGGGAACTTAAAGGGGGATTTAAATTCGATGTGTAGTTTTCATTTAGAGAAATGGTATTACCTTCCTCATCGATATCGACCATGGCCGTATCCCCATCAGAAACCCGTCCGGAGAGAATTTCCTCAGCCAGAACATCTTCCAACAGACGCATAATCGCACGACGTAAGGGACAAGCAAGGTATTAAGTTTCCATCACTACTACCCAATCACTAGGAAAAGTAGAGTGCTGATCAAGGTTGTGATCAAGAGGAGTCCCCAAATTTTCCAGAGCAATCCTTGCGCTTTGTTGGATTTAAGGGGCCAGAAATACACCCTACTGGCGAGAGCGGACTTACTGTACTTTTCCTGAGTTAAGCAACTTTGGGATCGAGAAAGACCAATGAAGCAACTAACACTGTCGATACGTTCAGCTAAACGAAACCTCAAAAAACTTTTTGGTTCTGCAAAGATGACCACACCACTATTTACACTAGGGTCAAAGACAAGAGAAGTAAATTGAACCAAAATGGAAAGAACAACCAAACCGCTAATTAACCATCGTTTGAGCCGATTAACTGATAACATCTCTAAGATTAGCAAAGCTATTAATGGGAGAAGCAGTAGTTGAACAGAGGTAACGTGATAACGAGCAGCCCAAGAACCATCTCCATGCCAGAAATCCATTGTACTGGTTAATATAATATGAAAGACAAGTGCGAAAATTGAGGAAATAAAATATATTCTTATATAAGGTGTTAATTTGTTAAATAAAATAATCCCCAATACTAAACATGGTAAAAGAAAGGGGTCGTAAATAAATATACTTTTAGCTGGTGAGAAGAGAACGCCGAGAATACCAACGTAGGGAGGGTGTATGAAAGGATAATTAGGGGGCAATTCTGGCAACCCTGAAAAGATTGCTCCATTGCGTATTTGCTCAATGCTCAAGGATGCTGCCGTTGTCCAAAAATCCCCAAAGCGTAAGTAATTAAATAATCTACTCACAAAAAAGAAGGGAAATAAGCCGACGTTCCAGAGTATGACTGTTTTAAAGATTTGATTCAGCTTGAAATTTTTATAAATTAGACAGCTAATTAGAAAACCAAAAACCGTGAGAGCATAAATGATAGTTGTCGAGCGAATTATAATAGCCGCTCCGATTGCCAATCCACTCAAAAAAACATAAGGTACTTTGTTAGTTTTAATATAAGCCAAAGCACAAGCATAACCTAAAATCACACAAAGTAGGACTGGATTATTTTGTTGAAAAGTTTGTGCATAGTGGAGAACGGTAGTACCTAGCAACCAAATCAAGCTGGCAGATGCCGCAATTTTCTCCTGAAAATCAAATAGTCTAAGTAACCAATAACAGGAGATAACAACTAATACATTTAGAGGGATAACTACAAGAAAACTAACCGCAAATTCTCTTAATAAATAAGGCTTAATACTAGGAAAAACTTTAGAAAGTTGGGTGCCAATCCAATCTGCGGGCAACATTAATAAGGATTGTCCTATATCATAAGCTTCATATCGTTTTCCATCTACTCCTAAAACACCAACATGGTCTAATCGAGAGGAAGGACGATAATTTGGGGGTAAAGAAACTTCTTCAGTTCCCGTCCACAGGGCATGGGCCATTCTTAGCCTAGCATCGGTATCTGGAGGTAAGTTGGCAGGATTGATTATTGTTATCCAGAGTAGGGCAATAAGAGCTAATTTTATGACTGTTTTCATGACCATCTATTTTTAGAAGCTGTTTGAAAAGTTATAGGGCGTTGCTGATTTTAAGTATCAATTTCCCTCTAGGCAATTTTTAAAACCTAGCACTAAGGTAACTTGTAGATAGGAGGAACAATTTAGTATTCATGTCTTGATTCAGCGATCCCGCTTTTTACTATCCTCTAATGCTGCCGCTTCTAGGCTGGTAATTGCGGTTTCTGCCGTCAAAATGTCAGGAATATCAGTTAAACTGGCAGTTTGATAAACCTGTTCATTTCTAGCAAATAAATTGCTCATATCTTGAGAATAATTAGAAGCGATCGATAATAAAGCTCCGGCAAAAATATAGAGAGGTAAAGGCAAAATAAACCCCTTGGCCCACTGATAAAATTCCACCAACAAAAATAACAAAACACAGCCCACAACCCAGACTTTCATCGCACTTTTTCCCCCTATCTTTACGAGAAAAGGTGAGCAAAAAGCCCACCCTTTATTTAACTAATTCCAGTGAGAAGTTATTCAATCACGGGAGCGATTAACTCACGTCTTTCACCGGAAATTACTTTCACCTTACCTTCCTCATCGATATCGACCATGGCCGTATCGCCATCGGAAACCCGTCCGGAGAGAATTTCCTCAGCCAGAACATCTTCCAACAGACGCATAATCGCACGACGTAAGGGACGAGCGCCGTAGGCCGGATTATAACCTTCCTCGATCAAGCGTTCTTTAAACTTATCAGTAACAGACAAAGTAATATTTTGTTCTGTCAGACGTTTAAACACATCCTTGAGCAGGATTTCGGCGATTTCCTTGACTTCTTCCTTATTGAGTTGACGGAAGACAATAATCTCATCGAGACGGTTGAGGAATTCTGGACGGAAATATTGTTTTAATTCCTCATTAACCAGCGATCGAATGCGATTATACTGGGCCTCGGCTTGATTATCGGCAAACTCGAAACCTAAACCACCGCCACCCTTCTCGATGACTTTAGAACCGATGTTCGAGGTCATAATCAACAGGGTATTTTTAAAGTCCACCGTGCGACCTTTGGCATCGGTCAAACGTCCATCTTCAAGGATTTGCAGAAGCATATTGAAGACATCGGGGTGAGCTTTTTCGATTTCGTCGAATAGCACCACCGTATAAGGACGACGACGCACCGCTTCCGTTAATTGTCCCCCTTCGTTGTAACCAACATAACCCGGAGGTGAACCGATTAACTTAGAAACCGTGTGCCGTTCCATGTATTCCGACATATCGAGACGGATCATCGCATCTTCGGAACCAAAGAAATAAGCGGCCAGAGCCTTAGTTAACTCGGTTTTACCTACCCCCGTCGGACCGGAGAAGATAAAGGAAGCAATGGGACGGTTGGGATTTTTTAGACCGACGCGAGCGCGACGAATGGCACGAGACACCGCTTTAACCGCGTCCTCTTGACCGATGAGACGCTGATGCAGGGTATCTTCCATGTGCAGCAGTTTCTCGGATTCGGTTTCGGTCAGTTTGTTGACGGGAACCCCAGTCCAAGAAGCGACGATGTGGGCGATTTCCTCGGCATCCACAAAGGGTTCATCGTTGCCATCTTCGCCTTTTTTGGTGGAAGCGAGATTCCGGATCTGGGTTTTGATTTCCATTTCCCGATCGCGCAATTCTCCCGCTTTCTCGAAGTCTTGACCGCGCACTGCGTCATCTTTTTGTTTGAGAATTTGCCGCAGTTCTTTATCTAATTCCTTGGCTGCCGGTGGCAATTGGGAATTAATCAAGCGCACTCTCGAACCAGCTTCATCGATTAAATCGATCGCCTTGTCCGGTAAAAAGCGATCGCTAATGTAGCGATCGGACAATTTCGCCGCCGCTTCTAGCGCTTCGTCTAAGATTTTTAGTTTATGGTGCTGTTCGTAGCGTTCCCGGAGACCGTAGAGAATTTCGATCGTTTCTTCTACGGAGGGTTCACCGACCATAACCGGTTGAAAACGTCTTTCTAGAGCCGCATCCCGTTCGATATGTTTGCGGTACTCATCCAAGGTCGTCGCCCCGATACATTGCAGTTCTCCCCGGGCCAAAGCTGGTTTGAGAATATTGGCCGCATCGATCGCCCCTTCGGCTGCCCCGGCACCGATGAGAGTATGAACTTCATCGATAACAAGGACGACGTTACCCGCTTGGCGAATTTCGTCCATGATTTTTTTGAGGCGTTCCTCAAATTCGCCGCGATACTTGGTTCCCGCCACTAACAAGCCGATATCGAGGGTGACAACCCGTTTTTCTTCGAGAATGTCGGGAATATCCTTGTTAGCAATGCGTTGGGCCAATCCTTCTGCGATCGCTGTTTTACCTACCCCCGGTTCCCCGATTAGGACTGGGTTATTTTTGGTACGACGACCGAGAATTTGGATGACGCGCTCGATTTCCTTTTGCCGGCCGACCACGGGATCGAGTTTACCCTCGCTGGCCATTTGGGTGAGATTGGAACCGAATTCGTCAAGAGTGGGGGTTTTAGTGCGACCTTGGGAAGATGAACCAGCGGCCACTTCGGCGGTTTCCCCTAACATTCTGATCACCTGGGTGCGAACTTTCGAGAGATCCACGCCGAGATTTTCCAGAACCCTAGCGGCCACACCTTCCCCTTCGCGAATTAGTCCTAAAAGGAGGTGTTCTGTGCCAATATAGTTATGGCCCAGTTGACGGGCTTCTTCGAGGGAGAGTTCTAAAACTCGTTTGGCTCTGGGGGTGAAGGGAATTTCCACGGCTACGAATCCGGAACCGCGACCGATGATTTTCTCCACCTCCACGCGCGCATCTTTGAGATTGACACCCATGGACTTGAGGACTTTGGCGGCAACTCCCGTTCCCTCTCCAATTAGTCCTAGTAAAATCTGCTCTGTTCCCACGAAGTTATGGCCGAGGCGGCGGGCTTCTTCTTGGGCGAGCATGATTACTTTAATGGCTTTTTCCGTAAATCTTTCAAACATAGCCTATCCATCACCTACACAAGCGACCCTAGATATGCTGATTTTAGCACGGCTTTTTAGTTTAGCTGTCTCTCAGTGATCAGTTATTGGGGAACGGCTATTAGTTATAGTGGTTATGGGGCTGAAGATTTTTTCTGGGGTCAATGGCTCTTAGCTGACTTGCGGAGATGCCCGGAATCTCCCGGATTATGGTTTTGGCCCACCGGAAACCTGCGGATAAGTTGTTCCCCGTTGCATAATCCCCTAGGTTCGTGGTCATCCCCATCTCTCGATCGCTTGACTATCGATCGCCCATTTTCAGGTCAAAACTCGAAGTATAAGCAGATTAAATATTACTACCTATTGACAAATGAGTATATATGTTGTATGTCGGGGTGATATACAGAAAGTTGACCCATATCTTTGCTCTGGACAGTGTTGTGCAGAAAGTTTTCGTATAATGTGTAGTTAGGGCACGCAAGGAGGCAATCGTTCAATGCAATTCGCTCTCGTCAACAATGACCGCGTCGAGGCTTTCCCCGGTGGCCGCGGGTCATGTCCAATCTGCGGTTCCGAAATGGTCGCCAAGTGCGGGCCGAGAGTCATGCACCATTGGGCGCACCATCGTCCGAAGGATTGCGACCCTTGGTGGGAGAATGAAACGCCATGGCACCGCGAATGGAAGAACCTATTTCCTATTGAATGTCGCGAAGTATCGCATACCGCCGATGACGGGGAGATCCACAGGGCGGACATAAAAACCGTTACTGGAATCGTCATCGAGGTACAGCATTCGTCCATGACCGATGCCGAACGCCAATCTCGCGAAGAATTCTACGAAAACCTCGTCTGGGTGATTGACGGTTCGGGCTTCCGCAAGAACTTCGACATATATCATGGCCTTCCCGATCCGAAATCGGAACTAGCCCGCGACTTAGTGTGGGGCAAAGTACAGCGGCACATGATCGGGGCTAACGCGGGTGCGGGTTTGTTCTTTCGCCTATCAGAAGCCCGTGAAGAAAACCCTAATATTACTAAGGCAGAAGTTTGCTCCGGTAGGATACATAGCATCTATGAGATCCAAGACGAGGTTGACAAATCGTATAATGGATACCATCAGTACTATTGGGTGCGACCTCGGACGACTTGGTTGGATGCAAAGTGTCCGGTGTACATTGACTTTGGTGACGATCGCCTTGTGAAGCTTGAGATATACGACGACTCCGAATTGGAGTGCATCCGCTATGTGTCAAAACGCAAATTCGTGCATGACGCGATGGTCGAAACTCAAGCTCATGACATCGCAACTCGCTTCTACCCGCTTCCAGAGAACGTGCCCTAACAAAACGTTGCACGCGAGCGGGCAGCAACGTCAGTGATCGCAATCTTGTAGGGTGCGTTCCCTAATGCAACTTCTACCGCTCCACTGATCGATTTTGGGGAACGCACCATGCACATTGATTGAAGCTGTGAGTCTAAGTGCGATGCAGCCTTTGTGGTCCCAGTTGAGAAATGTTAGCGAAGATTGCCAATGTTTAGGTTAAAATAGAAGGGCAAAAGTTGCAACGGGGTCAGGACAATGACAGTTAATCAACTCCGCTACAGCAAAGAAGAATTCGCCCGACGTGGTAATGAGATTTATCAATCTCAGGTGCGCCCCCAAGTCGAGGAAGGCAATCATGGGAAGATTGTAGCCATAGATATTGAAACAGGGGCTTTTGAAGTAGCAAAAGACAACCTCACAGCTTCCGATCAACTTTTAGCCCGATTGACCTATGCTCAAATGTGGTTCGTAAGAATCGGACATCGAGCAGTTCATCGAGTCGGTTTGATTGGGGCAAATTTATTTCAATGATTAATCAACTCTACGCTTGTTTTTGCACAATCTTCTCACTCAATTCTAGGAAGGTGGGACAATATTAGATTAATTACTAATAACTTAATATCTTATAGAGTTTTTCAAAAAGCGTGAGTTGGGTCAATGATCAGGAAACCTAACTATTTTCTAACCAAACGATTAGGAAACAGTTATGTTATGATTTTCAGAGTAAGCCGGAGATGATAAGACACCATGAAAAATCGCATCTTTACTGTTATTTTGTACAAAGAAGATAATATGTACATTGCTGAATGTCCAGAAGTTGGTACAGTAGATCAAGGAGAAACAATTGAGCAGGCGATTGCTGGATTGAAAGAAGCCACACGGCTTTACCTAGAGGAATTTACCTTACCAGAAACATCCCCTAGATTTGTGACCAGTATTGAAGTTAGTTATGCCTAAGCTGCCACGAATCTCTAGTGGGGAGGCAATTAGATGTCTTGAACGCTTAGGCTTCGAGCAAGTTCGTCAAACAGGTAGCCATGTTGTGATGAAGAAAGAAACCGAAGAGGGCAAAATTGGTTGTGTTGTCCCTGTACATCAGGAATTGAAGGTTGGTACATTAAGTGGAATTCTGAAACAAGCCCAAGTCACAGTTGAAGAGTTCATTGAAAATCTGTAGAGTCTGACAAATCACTGCACTCGACGTGATACCAAATACCAAAAGTATTTAGTCCCCCCAGAGAACCCCCTTAGTCCACATAGCACACTTTTCTTTTTTTGTCAAATTTTATGTTAAGAAATATGTAACTAATGGATAGGGGGACTGTCAAAGATTAACCGTCTTCGTATTCGGGGATTCTCTCTTTTTTCTTCTCGGTGATATTGATGCGGGGGGGATTGTAATCTGGTTCCACGTCATCATCCCACATATCATCCTCGGCCTTATCTTCGTAATCGTCGTACTGAGGACGAGAAAAGCTTTCTGCGCGTTCTGAGCGAGCTTCTCCCCAGTTATCTTCCTCTTCCTCGTATTCTTCCTCATAATAACGAGCTTCGGCCCGTTTTTGCGGTGGGGGAGTGGCACGCAGGGGTTCTTTTTCCCATTCATCCTCACTCCAGCGTTCCTCAACGGGTTTAGCGGCCTCCACGGGGGTGCGGAGGGGAATACCCGTACCTAACTGATTTTCTGGACGAGCAGCGGGGGTATAATAAGCTTCTTCCTCTTCTCTTTCCCAGGGGGGACGACCAATACCCAAACGTTCCAAAACCCCCACACTAACTTGGGTAAGACGTTCCTCGGCCCCTTCAAAGACGATTAAGCGATTCGGACCGCTGCTAACCACTTCTTCGATAGAAATTTCGTAGGTACTGATCAATTGTTCGGGGATCAGAGGCAATCCCAGGGAAGCAATGATAATGGAATGTAATTGACCACTGAGGGGATCAAATTGATAATCGCGGACTTTGCCTAAAGGTTCGCCGGTTTCCGTGATCACTTCACTACCGATTAAGGGAGTATAAGCATCGATATCGACGGATTCCAAGACGTTATCATCTTCCACGAGAACCACGTCTCCTGTCTGACTGATGCTCGATAAATACATATATTGAGGCATTCCCGACAAGGAGAGGATATTGTCGCGGAGTCCCAGGGCAAATACTTCTCGTTGATCGATATCTACAAGGATATCTTTAACAACGCCGAGTTTTTTGCCTGTATTGCGAGTGATAACCTGTGTATTTAAAAATTCTGAACGTAAGCGACTATTCTCTGTGATCATTTTTTCCTATGGGTAGGCGTTAGGTCGTGGGAATACGAATTAGTGTAGGCTTAATATATAGGGCGAGATCGAGGGTTAATTTACCGATATTAGCTTAGATCTTAAAGTTCCCTGAGATTAACACTTTTTTTGGCCTTGTTTGGGCGATAGTTTCGGGTGATAGATAGGGTTAAACCCATTTTAGCTAATTCTTTACATTTTTTTAGTAACAACAAAACAGGAGCTAGAGAGAAACTCCCTTGGCTCCTGCTGTCTAGATTTTGATTACATAGTTAAGGACTGCACCTCAGTTTCGATCAGTTTAGCCAAGTCTTGCAGGAAGGAGGCCGCATCGGCCCCGTAGATGACTCGGTGGTCACTGGTGAGATTAACCGTCATCTGTTTTTGCACTCCGAATAAACCATCTTTATTGACGACGATTTGGGGATGGGAAGCACCCACGGCCAGGATTGCGCCTTGGTTGGGGGGTAAGATAGCGGTAAAGCGATCGACTCCGAACATTCCCAGATTAGAAATGGTAAAAGTACCACTATTATATTCTTCTGGTTGCAGTTGTTTACTGCGGGCGCGTTCGACTAAATCTTTCCAACTGCGGGAGAGGGAATAGATATCCATCTGGTTAGCAGAGCGCAAAACCGGCGTAATTAAGCCCCCATCGGGCATAGCTACGGCTACAGCCACGTTAATCGCCCCGTGGTATTGAATTCCTGCGTCGCTATAGCTGGCATTAACGATCGGATGTTTAGCGAGGGTATTAGCTACCGCTTTTGCTAACAGGGCCGTCATGGTGACACCCTTGGATTTTAGCTGTTGATAGAGTTGATCCAGTGGGTCGGTGGTGATAGTGTAGCCCACTTGGAAGGTGGGAACCTGTAGGCTAACCGACATATTCTGAGCGACAGCTTTTTGCAGAGTGGTGAGGGGAACAGTCCGACCGACTGGGGCGCTGGTTGGAATCGGGGCTTTAGGAGCCGCTACAGGGACGCTGACGGGTTGCGGGGGAGTAATGACGGGAGCGGGGGCGGTGCTGACTTTTCCTGTCGCTTTTTCTACGTCTTCGGCGGTAATTCGTCCGTGGGGGCCGCTACCCACTAGGGTTTTCAGATCTACCTTTAATTCTTTAGCCAGTTTTTTGGCTCTGGGAGAGGCGACTAAACGGCCATTATCTTTAACGGCGGCGACGGGGATCGAAACGGGAGGCGGAGCGATTTCTGGGGTCTCTACGGGCTTGCTAGGGGCGACTGCGGCGGTTTTTCCCTGAGCTTTGGCCAGTTCAATTTCCGCTTCAGTTTCGGCGATATAGGCGATCGCTTCTCCTACGGGTGCTTCCTGGCCAGCTTCGACTAAAATTACAGCGAGATAGCCATCATAAAACGATTCCACGTCCATGTCGGCTTTGTCGGATTCGACCACTAACACCGTTTCCCCTTTGCTGACTTTTTCCCCGGGGGACTTCACCCAAGAAACTATTTTTCCTTCGGTCATGGTGGAACTGAGCGCGGGCATGAAGATATCTCGAATCATGGTGGAGTGCTTCTATCTCTAATGTTTTGAGCCATAGCGCATTTTACCACAGTTGATGGGGTTGGGGGTGTGGGGAAGTGGGGAAGTGGGGAGTGGGAAGTGGGGAGTGGGGAGTGGGGAGTGGGGTGTGGGGAGAATAAATAAAATAATCTACTGAATCCTGACTCCTGACTTCTAACTTCTGACTTCTAACTTCTGACTCCTGCCTCCTGACTCCTGACTCCTGAATCCCGAATACTGATAACTGGTGACAGAGGGAAAAAGAGAAGGGAAAACAGCCCCTTCTCCGTCGTATCTAGACAAAAATTGTTCTAGTTGCCAATATGGACCGGTTGTGCTTGCAGAGATTCAACTAAACCGCGCACGGCTGCCACCATGGCCACTTCATTATCCAATTGATTGATCGCCGAACCAACACCGATACCGGCCGCTCCAGCAGCGATCGCCATGGGCGCAGTAACAATGGATAAACCGGAAGCGCAGAGGACGGGAACCTTAACCGCATGGGAAATAGCGTGGGCTGCCGCTAAAGTCGGGGCAGCTTTTTCAATCAGTCCCAAAATACCGGCGTGACGGGGTTGACTGCTAGTGCCGCCTTCGGTTTGAATGATATCGGCACCCTGACTAACTAGAGCTTCTGCTAGTCTCACCTGTTCATCGAGGGGTAGGAGATGGGGAACTGTCACAGACAGGGTAATTTCGGGCAGTAAGTCGCGAGTTTGACGGGTTAGGGCTAAAACTTCCGCCGCCTCAAAAATGCGTCCTTGGGCATAAAAACTATCGAAATTACCGATCTCAATTAAATCAGCCCCGGCCGCCACTGCCATCACCAACAATTCTGGCTCGACGGCCGATACACACACGGGTAAATTTGTCAAGGCTTTTACGGACCCAATTAGGTCAGCATTAGCGGCAATATCGACAAAAGTTGCTCCTCCGGCTGTAGCGGCTTTAACTACTGAGAGAACCTGCGAGCGATCGAAATTATTTAACCCACTAATCACTTTCAGGGCATGACGACGGGCGAAGGCTTGCTGTAAGGCAAAATTGATCATTAATCTACACCTATCTGGAATTCTCAAACAACATTTTCCCACCTTCTCGCCGATCAGAGGGTGGGATTTGAGAATTCTTAGGGAAATTTTCTTTAATTTAGGTGTTGATTCTCTTGGTTTTTGCGCTTGAGGTTTTGCAGTTGTTGCAGCAGTACCTCGATTTCCGCTTCCAGATGCAGGTATTTTACCTGTTGGTCAGCTTGGTAGGTGGTGCGAATCTGTTTCATGGCGGAGGATTCCTTAGTTAGTACAGTTGTCATAGCGGTATCTATAGAGTGCTGATTATGTTCAATTGTTTCAATTTGTGTATAGTACCTTGACAATGTCTTAAAGAAAACCTTTTTATGGTAGTTTCTCAACTGGCACAGGATGAAAGAGGGGAAAAATTCTTGCAACCAAGGGGATCGGAGTGCGATATACTCAGTCGCGAACGATATTGGCAAGCATGACCATGGTAGCGGTAGCAATTTTAGCAGCGGGCAAGGGAACCCGAATGAAGTCCAGCCTTCCGAAAGTTTTACATCCCCTCGGCAGTCGATCGCTAGTGGAACGGGTACTTAATGTCAGCGAATCCTTACATCCCCGGCGAAAACTGGTAATTATCGGTTATGAAGGGGAACAGGTGCGAAATACTCTACAGCATCTTGCGGATATCGAATTTGTTGAACAAAAGGAACAGTTAGGCACTGGCCATGCTATTCAGCAGTTAATCCCCCATTTAGAGGACTTTCAGGGGGATTTGTTGGTCTTAAATGGCGATGTTCCCCTGTTGCGTCCCGAAACCTTGCAAAATCTTCTCCAGATTCATAAAAACCATGGTAACGCTGCCACCCTCTTAACTGCTAACCTTCCTAACCCGAAAGGTTACGGTCGAGTTTTTTGTGATGGCAATAATCTCGTTAAGCAGATTGTCGAAGAAAGAGACTGTACCGATGCCCAACGACAAAACCACCGGGTTAATGGAGGTATATACTGCTTTAATTGGTCAAAATTAGCTGCTATACTCCCTAATTTAACGCCCAATAACGATCAAGGTGAGTATTATCTCACGGATGTGGTCAATTTTCTCGATCCCGTCATGGCTGTGGATGTGGAGGACTGTTTAGAAATTAGCGGCATTAACGATCGCAAACAATTGGCCGCCGCCTATGATATCCTGCAAACTAGAGTCAAAGATGATTGGATGGCCGCTGGAGTCACCATTATTGACCCCGATAGTGTCACCATTGAGGATACTGTCACCCTCAGTCCCGATGTGATTATCGAACCCCAAACCCATCTGCGCGGTGAGACGATAATCGCTTCCGGTTGTCGTATAGGTCCGGGGAGTTTAATCGAAAATAGTCGGATAGGCAGCGATGTAACGGTCTTATTTTCGGTTATTTCTGATAGTCAGGTGGATTCTGGTTGTCGCATCGGTCCCTATGCTCATTTGCGCGGAGAAGCGAAAATTGGGGCTAATTGTCGAGTCGGTAATTTTGTTGAAATTAAAAAAAGTGACATCGGCAATAAAACCAATATTGCCCATTTATCCTATCTGGGAGATGCCACTTTAGGGGAAAAAGTGAACGTTGGTGCGGGAACAATTACTGCTAATTACGATGGGGTGAAAAAACACCAAACTCTGATCGGCAGTGGCACAAAAACTGGAGCAAATAGTGTTTTAGTGGCTCCTTTAAAATTAGGAAAAAATGTCACCGTGGCTGCCGGTTCAACTATCACTAAAAATGTTCCCGATAATGCTTTAGTTATTGCTCGCGAAAGTCAGCGTGTGATCGAAAATTGGTCAGATCAGTTTCAGTAGGTTATGGCAGTTATCAGTTATCAGTTATCAGTTATCAGTTATCAGTTCACTGTTTACTGTTTACTGTTCACTGATGGTGTCTAAGGCGTTAAATTTGCGTGATGAAGCATGAAATGTTATAAAAATCTCAGTTCTCCCTATAGAAAAGAGTAAAAACTTTATGGCACGCACCGAGTCCACAATGTTAGATTTGGGGACAAAAGCTCCCAGTTTTGCCTTACCCGATGTGGTTTCGGGTGAAACTATTTCTCTGGACAGCTTTGCGGCTAAAACCGCTCTGTTAGTCATCTTCCTCTGTGAACATTGTCCCTTTGTTAAACACATTCAAGAAGAACTTACCCGTCTAGGTTGCGATTATGCTAACACCAATCTGGGCATCCTCGCCATTAGTTCTAATGACGTGGAGAAATATCCCGATGATTCGCCAGAAAATTTGAAAAAAATGGCGATAACCCTTGACTTTAAATTCAATTTATGCTATGACGAAAGCCAAGAAGTGGCGAAAGCTTACACGGCAGCCTGTACTCCCGATTTTTTCCTCTTTGATAGTCAGCGCATTCTAGTGTATCGCGGTCAATTGGATGATAGTCGTCCTAGTAATGGCGTACCGGTGACAGGCAAAGATCTCCGGGCCGCTATTGACAAGGTTTTAACCGGTCAACCGGTGCCGACGGACCAAAAACCGAGTTTAGGCTGTAATATCAAATGGAAACCGGGTAATGAGCCACCCTATTATGGTTAATTAACGAAGGGTGTAGGGTGTAGGGTGTGGGGTGTGGGGTGTGGGGTGTGGGGTGTGGGGAGAATAAATAAAATAATCTCCTGACTCCTATCTCCTGACTCCTGACGACCGACTCCTAACTCCTAACCCCACCAACAAGCTTTTTGCCGCAAATCCTACTTATGAGACTATTTCAATAGCGTAACCGATTGCTGTGCTAATAGGGCAGTACCATAGGCTGCTTGATCCTGTTGAGATAAAAGCACAGGAAATCCTAAATGACGCTGACGAATTATTCTCCAAGTCGGATTTTTTGCCCCACCACCGGCACTATAAACTCGCTCTAATTTATTGGCCCCCAATTCCTGTAAACGCTGATAACCTAAAGCTTCAATGCGGGCAATACTTTCTAGTAAACCATGCAAAAATTCTAGAGGATTATCGGGCCGGGGAGTCAGTTTCACGGGTAAAAAAGGATCATTAATGGGAAAGCGCTCGCCCGCTTTTAGTAAAGGATAATAATCTAAATTACTTTCTTTTTGTCCATCTATTGCTAAACTATAATTTCTCAATTCTTCATGAGAAAAAAACTTCTTTAACACTGCTCCCCCCGTATTAGACGCCCCACCAGTTAACCACAAATTTCCTAAACGATGACTATAGATGCCATAGTTACTATCATCAACTTTCTGGCTACTTAATAATTTTAAGACTAAAGTTGAACCTAAAGATGTCACTGCATCCCCTAAAGAATTAGCACCACTGGCTAAAAATGCCGCTATGCTGTCGGTGGTTCCCGTATAAATTAAACAATCTTTCGGGATAGCAAAACGAGTCACTAAATCCGGTTTAATAGTATCGATCGCTGTACCCGGGGCAAAAATTTGCGGTAATAAATTAAACATCGGTAAATTCTCTAACCAATCGGGATAACAGAGATTTTCGAGATCATAACCTAACTTTAAGGCATTATGATAATCACTAATTCCCAGTTTACCATGCAGCAGAAATGCTAACCAATCCGCTTGCGAGAGAAAATAACGCGCTTGCGAAAAAATTTCTTGTTCACTCCACCAAAGTAATTTAGCTAAACTAGAGGTGGCACTAATTACGGGATGGTGAGGGGGTGCTATAGCTTTAATTGCCTCTAAAAATGCAATTCCTCGCCCATCATTGTATAATATCGCCTCAGAAAGAGGATTACCCCAATTATCACATAATAACACCGTCGAGGAAGTACCATTAATAGCGATCGATTTAAGTTCTGAACGCACCGAATCCCCTAGATTATCCAATAAATAAAATAGGGCCTTTTGCCAATCCTGAAAATTGGCATTAGTGAAAGGATAATGAACCTCAGCGACGATATTTTTGCTAGAATCAATAGCAATCGCTCGCGCTCCCGATGTGCCAAAATCAATACCTAAAGATAAACCCATAGATGTCTTCACAACCCCCTCATTCTGGCTACCATTGGGATGGTATCACTTCCCGATTCTTTGAAGGTTGGTACTTCCGAGTCATGATTCCGCAATTAGCCGACGGATTCGCCTTTATGTATTCTATTCAAGACCCAAGCGGCGGTCAAGTCAATAGCGGCGGAGCAGTGCAAATTTTAGCCATAGAATCTAATTATCTTTGTCGCACTTTTCCCGATACGGATAAATTTTGGGCAAGTCATCAGGAATTAGCCATTATTCATTGGGGAAAAACTAACTTAAAAATCCGTCCCCGTCTGCTTTCTCCGTTAGATTTTTTTGAGTCTATTCGAGAAGGTTATCAAGCAACGGCACACCAGCAGCAAGGACGAATTTATGATCCCGTCACTGGAGAAATCTGTCAATGGGATTATCGCATTGAAACTAGGTACACTTGGGGAGATAACAAGCGTCCACCCCAAGCAACAGCAGGAATATTATCTTATTTACCGATTTTTGACCCGGGTTGGCAGATTTTAACTGCTCATGGTTTAGCAACGGGAATGATTACCCATCGGGGAAAAAATTATCAATTTGAGAATGTACCTTTTTATAGCGAGAAAAATTGGGGTTATTCTTTCCCCGAAAAGTGGTTTTGGATTAATTGTAATGCTTTCCCTGAAAATCCCGATTTAACCTTAACCGCAGTGGGTTCTACCCGGAAAGTTCTTAACTGGACGGAATCGGTGGGAATTATCGGTATTCACTGGCAAAATCGCTTTTATAAGTTTGATATCTGGAATTCTCAACTAACTTGGACAGTGCAACCCTGGGGATACTGGGAAATGAGGGCAACCAACGAGAATTATACCATTGTCTTAATCGGGATCAGTGACCATCCTCCCGATCGCGTGCGTGTACCCACGGAAAAAGGTCTCTCTTTTGCTTGTCAAGATACCCTCAAAGGTAAATTATCGATAAAATTGGCTGATAGTCGTGGTAAAATCCTTATAAATAGCTCTAGTCGTCTAGCTGGTCTCGAAATTGGCGGTATTTGGCCATCAGCTTGGATTAAACAGTGAGTTAAATCACCATGGCGACGGAAAAATGTGGAACGAACCACAGAGACACAAAGGACACAAAGATCGATCGCTACTATATAAGTCAAACTTATCACACAAAGAATAAGAGAGCCGGGGAACTTGTCACCACACTGGCAATTAGATATTTAATTATAACCACTTACTTAATAAAGATGATAATTATTTACTTTTCTATGATTTTATCTAATCTTTCCTGAATCAATAAAGCTAGGGAAGAACGCAAAAAAAATAAACCAAATAACCCCGCTAAACTGAAGGGAATAATAGCTAGTTTGCTATAGTTGGTGTTTAATAAAAATATGGCTGAGATAATGCTAAATCCCAATAGACAGACATTGATTAATACTTTAATTCCCAGATAAATTCTTTTCAGAAGTCGCTCATTTTCGCGTGACTTAACTTGAAAAACTAAATTTCCTCGCTCGATTTTTTCCTCTAATTGACGGATCATTCTTTCGTTTTTATTACCTTTTTGCCATTGTTGTTGAAAAAAAGTGCGAGCTTGATTAGCTAGGGTAAGCATGGTGTTGGTAGTTCCTCCTGATACCGCTAGACTTTTCACAAAAGGTTGACTAGCTGCTAATAAATTATACTGGGGATCTAAAGAGCGGGCAATCCCATCCAAAGTGGTGACAGATTTAATAATAAAAGTCATTTGGGGAGGTAAGCGAAAAGGTTGCTGTTTAAACATTAAATACACTTGATCGCTAATTTGTTCAAAGACCCTCACATCTACCGGTTTATCGCGAAATTCATCTAAGAGAAACTGGACGATATTTCGCACGGGTTGCAGATCTCTAACGGGTTCAATTAAACCCATATACACCAGAGTTTTTAAGACTGTTTCCGTATCCTTTCTCAAGACAGCGAAAAAGGTTTCGATCATTTGATCTTTAGCGACGGACTTTAACTCGAACATCGTGCCAAAATCGTAGAAAATTAACTCCCCTTCCTGACTAACTGCCATATTACCCGGATGGGGATCCGATTGGAAAAAACCATCCTGTAATAGTTGTTTGAGATAGGAACAAATCCCCAGTTGAATAATCCCATCTACGTTAATACCATTAGCTAGTAAAGTCTCTCGATCATCCACTTTAATCCCGGGTACATACTCCAAAGTTAATACCTTGCGGGTGGTATATTGCCAGTAAACTAAAGGGACTTTTACTTGAGGATAATTCTTAAAATTTTCCCGAAAGCGATCGGCATTTTTGCCCTCATGAATATAATCAATTTCTTGAAAGAGTAGTTCAAAGAATTCTTGATAGATAGCTTCTAAATTATATTTTTTCACCACGGGTAAAATATTTAACCAACGGGTGAGACGATGCAACAATTCAAAATCGAGATTAAATAGTCCTTCTAGATTCGGTCTTTGTACCTTAATAACGACTTCTTCCCCACTTAATAACCGCGCTCGATGTACTTGTCCTAAACTGGCACAAGCGAGGGGAGACACGGTAAAACTTGCAAATAAATTATCTAGGGGTTGTCCTAATTCTGTTTCAATAACTCGGATCGCTTCTTGACTATTAAATTCGGGAACTCGATCCTGTAATTGGGTTAATTGTTCGATATATTCGAGCGGAATTAAATCTGCTCGCGTCGATAAAGATTGTCCAATTTTAATAAAAGTTGGTCCCAAATTCATGAGGCGATCAACTAACCATTTCGCTCTCCTTTGCCGTTTTTTGCCCCCATTAGCCCCCGTTAAACGATCCCAGAGCAAAAAAGTCAAAAACTGCGTTGTAAAGCTAAATATCTCCAATTGACGAACAATCGGCGATCGCAAGCTTTGCTGCCAATGTAAAGACTTCGAGGAATCAAAGGGAGTAAGCATCAGTTATCAGTTATCAGTTATCAGTTATCAGCAAAACCGATCTACAGCGTTTCTCGTCAAGGTGAAGTATAAATTAAACCTTGCCGAAGCAAGGATTCCAGTCGCAAAAATGTGCTTCATCTATCTGAGAAATGCTGTCAAGTGTTACCTTCCCGTTTCCGAATTCGCCGGTAAAAATCCTGATTTTCAGCTTTTAATCTCTGGGACGGGGTAAACCCAGATCTACCGCTAGACGATGACTGCAAGCAAAACCAGAAAAGGCCACCGCGTTTAATCCTTGACCGGGGAAGGTACTATCTCCCACACAATAAAGATTAGGAATAGCTGTGCGATTAAAGGGCATTCCTAATAAACCTAACAATTTTCTTCGAGGTATTGGGCCATAACTGCCATCGATTCTATTCAAAAAGCGGCGATGGGTGCGGGCCGTGCCAATTTCGATATAATCTAATCCTGTATCTAGTTTGGGAAAGAGTTTTTTCAGGCGCTCGATGAGACGATGAGCAGCGGCCTCTTTTTTCTGTTGATATTCTTGGGGAGGCAGTTTTTGCCATTGATCAATCCAGCTAGGGGTGAAAGTATGAATGATATGATGGTCCGGGGGTGCGAGGGAGGGATCGAGTAAGGTAGGAATAGAAACAAAGATAGTTCCCTGTTCTGCTTCCATATTTTCCCAATCTTCTAGTAAAATATGGTGACATTCGCTTCCTGATGGTAATACATCGGCCTTGACTCCCAGATGCAAACTCAGGAAACTGGGGGATTTTTGATAGCGTTTTTGCCATTTTTTTTCGCTACCCGGGAGAGATTCCGGGGGGAGTAGTTTCTCGAAGGTATCCCAACGGGTGGCATTAGAAACAATCTTTTTCGCGTAATATTCTTTACCATTGGTCAATCTTACCCCGATCGCCCGTCCTGCATCTAAAATAATCTTATTCACTCTCGCTTGATACTGGATTTCACCACCAGCTTTTTCCAATCCCGCGACTAACTTGAGAGCAATCTGTCCCACTCCCCCCCGGGGATAGTTAATTCCCCCGTAATGGCGATCGCTAAAGACCATCCCCGCATTAATCATCGGAGTGCGATCAGCGGGTACTACCGACCAACAGTAACATTCCATATCGATAAATTTCAATAATTTCGGGTCTTTAATATATTTTCTGGCCACATCTCCCGCATTTTGGGGTAAATACTTGACCAATCCCAAACAAGATAAAGGATGCTGGAAAAAAACCCTAGTCAGATAGCGGGGTTCTTCCAGCGATAGTAAATCCATACTATTGAGACAATTAAACACCTGCCAGCATTCATCGTAAAAGCGCCGGATACCAGTTTTTTCTGCGGGAAAATGGCTAATTAATTCCTGTAAAAATTGTTCGTAGTCGCGATGAACTTTTAGGTCTAATCCGTCCGGGAGATGATAATGGATCTGGACGGGATCGGCAATGGTTTCGATACTCATATCCACCGCTGCCAAAGCCTTGGTTAAGAGGTTAGTCGTCCCCTTTTTGCCAAAACCAAAAATCATCGAAGCACCCACATCAAAACGATAACCCTCTCGTTCAAAATAACCCGCGCTGCCCCCCGGAATCAGATAACTCTCTAAAACCAAGACTTTTGCTCCTTTTGCCGCTAATTGCGTCGCTGTCACCAATCCCCCGATTCCCGACCCAATCACGATCGCATCGTACTGATTACTCATAACTTGACTCGATAAATTTTTGCATCAATTCTTGATTGTAACCCTTGACTAGCGGTCATCTATCGGCTAGTTTGGGGGAGCAAAAAATTTTTGGGGAGCGATGAAAAGTTGCTAAAAGGAAAAAAGTCCGGCTCTCTTATTCTTTGTGTGATCTCGCGTAGCGAGCGCGTTGCGACCAGTTTAACTTACTCTAGAAGTGATCAATCTTTGTGTCCTCTGTGTCTGGAGTGGTTCCCTCCACTCCCTCGCCAGCAGGACTGTATCTTAGAATATATTTTGCCCACCAAACCTAAGAGAGCCAAAGTCTTGACAAATCCCGCCGCTTGACATAATTGGATTTAGGTGATATTATGTTGCGGAAAGACGGACAGTGCTACTGTTATAAAAAATATTGGCTCTTCTCGTTTGTGTATGGAAGAGAGAAGAATAGGGGTAGTTTTCCGTAAATATATTCTTCAAAGCCTTGCCTAGCAAGACTCGTCCGAATAATAAGCACTGATTACCAGACAAAGTCGAGAGGAGCCAAGTAATTTACCTTAAGATTAATTAATCAATTGGATAATGTATAGAAAACTGGCGAACAAAATCCTTAAATTGGCTAATTACCTATCTAGGTCATCGAAGCGATCTCTTTTAATGATCACCGACTGCCTTGTTTTTTGTCTAACCATCTATCTGGCCTTCTCTCTCAGGTTGAATCTGAGCCTCGAATATCGGGAAATTAGACCTTTTTTAGAGCCAATATTGGGCTTAATTGCCATTAAAACTCTAGTTTTCTATCTCAAAGGTATTTACCGTCCCGTAGTACGTTATACAGGATTAGAGTTTCTTTCCTCCGTACTGCAAGCGGTTCTCTATAGTTCAGGGTTTTTAATCATTCTGGCCTACTTTCAAGGGGATGCCTTTTTGCCGCGTTCAGTCCTGATTATCGACGCATTGTTAACCCTAGTATTGGTTATCGGGGTGAGATTGTTGATTCGTTCTGTCTTTCACCGTCTGAATATTTACGTCAGTAGTGTGGATAGAGAACCGACAATTGTTATCTATGGTGCGGGGGTTGTGGGCCGTCAATTGGCACGTTCCCTACAAAATGACCCCCACTATCGTTTATTGGCCTTTGTTGATGATAATCCCGATTTGCAGCACCGAGTGATCCAAGGCTTTAGGGTTTATCCCCCCTCTCAATTGGCACTACTGCACCAAAAAACAGCCTTTGACTGGGTTATTCTCGCTATTCCTAATGTAGCCAAGGCCAGAAAGCGGCAAATCATCGAAAGTCTAGAAACTTTACCCATCGACATTAAAACCGTTCCTCCCCTCTCAAAAATTTTATCGGGAGAAACGACCATCAATCAGATTCGCAGTGTCGATGTCTCGGAATTATTAGGACGGGAAGAAATTCTACCTCATCCCGAACTTTTGGGAAAAAATGTCACCGGTAAAGCGGTGTTAGTTACCGGGGGTGGTGGTTCCATCGGTTCGGAATTATGCCGACAAATCGCCTTCCTCAACCCAAAATGCCTGGTAATCTACGAATTAAACGAGTTTTCTCTCTACAAAATCGATCTTGATTTAAGTGAAAATTATAGCGATTTACGCAAGTATGCCTATTTAGGCAATGTTCTCGACCGCAATCATCTAGACCGAGTCATCCAACAACACCAGATTGAGACAATTTATCACACGGCCGCCTATAAGCACGTTCCCCTTGTGGAAGCCAATGCTAGTCAGGGGGTTTACACTAATGTTTGGGGTAGTTTAAATGTCGCTCAGACTGCGATCGAGAATTCAGTTAGTAATTTAGTTCTTATTTCCACCGATAAGGCCGTCAGACCGACTAACATTATGGGGGCCAGCAAACGCTGTGCTGAGTTAGTCGTGCAAGCTTTGGCCGCTTTACCCGACAGTTCCACCTGTTGCGCGATCGTCCGCTTTGGCAATGTTCTCGATAGTAGCGGTTCCGTGGTGCCGCGTTTCCGGGAACAAATCGCCCAACGTAAGAATATTACCCTCACCCATCGCGATATTATTCGCTATTTTATGTCTATTCCAGAGGCGGTGCGTTTGGTTATACAAGCAGGAGCCATGGCCCGAGGGGGTGAGGTATTCCTGTTAGATATGGGTGAACCGGTAAGAATTTACGATTTGGCCCTACAGATGATTCGTTTAAGTGGCTTGGAATTAGGGCAAGATATCGATATTGAAATCACGGGATTAAGACCGGGGGAAAAACTCTACGAAGAATTATTAATCGATACCGATAAAGCTCGTCCCACCGCTCACCCAAAGATTTTTTGCGCTAATGAACACTTTCTTGCTTGGGAGGAATTGCAAATCAAATTAGAGCAATTGCTTAATTCTATTCAAGTTAATGACCGTCAGGGCCTAGTTAAGTCCCTACAAGATTTAGTTCCCGAATACCGTCCCCCGCAGCAAATGGCAAGTAATTTGTCAAATCAAAAGTGAAAAAGAGGAGTTTTATCTCTCCTCTTGTTGCCAAAATTTATTAATCTAATTGAACCGAATGCTCTTGTTTTAATTGCTTTTGGATAGCTTTTACCGTCTGCTCAATTTTATTGATCCCGCGAGAAGAAGGGCGATTTATTCTATCAGCTAGAGGAGAAGTTTGTTGAATAGCAATGCTTAAATAAAGAGGAAAAGCGAGGGTAAAGGCTAAAAAAAGACGTTGTAACATAATCCACTCCCACAAAAGTTCTTCAGCGATTATTTTAGCCGGCTGAAACTTTTACCAGAATAACGACTAACTAGGAAAATTTCAGCCAGTTTGTGACAGTCCGGCAATTGGTGGGGCAATCCTAAAGAATTAGCGCTGAAACCCTCAACCCTAGACCGAGAGTCTGATACATTGATCTAAGAATATGATCGATCGCCCTATCTATGCATAAAATTCCAGTTACTGTGATCACGGGTTTTCTGGGTGCGGGAAAAACTACCCTCATCCGTCATCTACTGCAAAATAATCAAGGCCGACGGGTGGCCGTTATGGTCAATGAATTCGGAGAAGTGGGAATTGATGGTGATTTGTTGAAAAGTTGTCAGACCTGCGACGACAACCCCAACGATAATATTGTGGAATTGACCAACGGTTGTCTGTGCTGCACAGTACAGGAAGAATTTCTCCCCACCATGCAGAAATTGCTGGAGCGACGGCAACAGTTGGATTGTATGCTGATCGAAACTTCCGGATTAGCTTTACCTAAACCTTTGGTTCAAGCTTTTCGCTGGCCGGAAATCCGCAACGGTGCGACGGTGGACGGAGTAATCACCGTGGTGGATGGTTTTGCTATCGCTAGGGGTCGTCTGGTGGCGGATTTAGATGCTTTAACGGCACAAAGGCAAGCAGACCCCAATTTAGAACACGAAACGCCTATTGAGGAGTTATTTGAGGATCAGTTAGCCTGCGCTGACCTGGTACTCTTAACTAAAACCGATCTCATCAGCGAAATTGAATTAGAAAAAATTATTAATTGGCTGAAAACACAACTGCGATCGACGGTAAAAATAGTTACTTGTGCCGATGGACAAATTAGCCCCGATGTGCTATTGGGATTTAATGCCGCCGTCGAGGATAATTTAGCTAGTCGTCCTAGTCATCATGATCACGAGGAAGAACACGATCACGATGAGGATATCAATTCTGTGCAGTTTTGCCTCGATTCTCCCGTAGATGCCCGAATTTTGACCCAACGGATCAAAGAATTGGTGGCCCGAGAAGAAATCTATCGGGTCAAGGGATTTGTTAATGTGGCCAACAAACCGATGCGTATGGTGTTACAGGGAGTCGGCGATCGCTTTGATTCTTTCTTTGATCGACCCTGGCAATCCACGGAAACGCGGCAAACTCGCTTGGTCTTTATCGGCCGCTCCCTCGATAGTCAGAGAATCGAGCAGGCCTTAACTAGGGTTTGCTGAAGAAGTTTTTCCTGGGGTTAGGGTGTGGGGTAGGGAGATTATTTTTATTTATTCTCCCTTCTCCCCCTCTACAATAATTACTCGCAGCCAGAAATACGTTGGGTACTATCATACTTTGTGCTTTTTGTCAAAAAAACTTTTTTTTTGCAATAAAACTACACAAAAAAAAGATCATCGTTATGGGTGAAATTGACTGATTTGACCGTCTTAATTAGGATCACTTTCTAGGTGTGGCAAGGGTTTCAACTATTGCTGCCTAAAAAAGCACAAAATAACCCATTATGAAATTCTATCAAATCGCTGTAACCCTTGTAACATCGTTGTTAAATAAAAATCTTTCTCAATTAATTCTTAAGAATTTGTAAATATTGCGGAATGTTAATTTAAATATTCTCAAGTTTTTGCAGTCAATAAATAATTTTTGCTTATCTTTGATCAACAGAGGCAGTCCCAATGAAAAAATTTTCACCCCCACAGATGAAAGAGGTTTCTTTCCCCACACCCCACACCCCACACCCTACACCCCACACCCCACACCCCACTGAAAAAGCTCCGGCGCTCGATCGCCCGGATAGATGGTCGGGGATTTGGGTTAGGGTAGTAAAAGATACAGATTACCCACCCTTCCAGACCAACAATTATGACGAACACCAGTAACCCGCTGCTTGCCGGTCAAGGATTACCGGCCTTTGACCAAATCCAACCCGGCCTGATTGTCCCTGGGATGACGCAACTTTTGCAGGAACTGGCCAGAGAATTAACCGAACTAGAAGCGCAGATTACCCCCACCTGGGAAAAATTAGTCGAACCCCTCACCCGGATCGAAGAACGTTTAAGCTGGAGTTGGGGGATTATCGGTCATCTGATGGGGGTAAAAAATAGCCCGGAATTGCGTCAAGCTTACGAAACCGTACAACCACAGGTAGTCGAGTTTATTAGCCGTTTAAGCCAAAGTAAACCCATTTATGAAGCATTTTTGTCCCTGCGTCAAGGGGAAAGCTGGGGGCAATTAGACGAGGCACAACAGCGCATTGTCGAAGCTTCCCTGCGGGATGCCCAATTGGCCGGGGTGGGATTGGTAGGGGAGAAAAAAGACAGATTTAACGCAATTCAACTGGAATTAGCGGAAATCACCACGAAATTTTCTAATAACCTCCTCGATGCCACCAAAGCTTTTCAACTGAAACTAACAACCCCAGAAGATATCGCCGGTTTACCCCCTAGTCTCCTCAGTTTAGCCGCCCAAACCGCCCGCACCCAAGGGGAAACTAACGCCAGCAACGAAACTGGCCCCTGGGTGATTACCCTCGATTTTCCCAGTTATTTCCCCTTTATGAAGTACAGCGATAATCGGGAATTGCGCGAAAAACTCTATAAAGCCTACGTTAGTCGGGCCGATCTGGGAGAATTGGATAATAATCCCTTAATCGATCGCATTTTGCAACTTCGTCAGGAACAGGCCCATCTTTTAGGTTATAGTACCTACGCCGAGGTCAGTCTTGCCCGGAAAATGGCCAATTCTGTGGATGAAATCGAGAAATTGCTTGACAATTTGCGCCAAGTAAGCTATGAAGCGGCAAAACAGGATTTAGAGGCCTTAAAAACTTTTGCGGGAACCGACGATCTCAAGCATTGGGATATAGCCTATTGGTCAGAAAAACAGCGTCAGGCCAAGTTTAACTTTAGTGCCGAGGAATTACGCCCCTATTTCCCCCTACCACGGGTTTTAGAAGGCATATTTAGCCTCGCTAAACGGATTTTTGGGGTAGAAATTATCGCTGCCGACGGTAAAGCACCTATCTGGCATCCCGATGTGCGTTATTTCCAGATTAACGACGAAAAGGGCGAAAAAATCGCCTATTTCTACCTCGATGCCTACAGTCGTCCCGCCGAAAAACGCGGCGGCGCTTGGATGGATGTCTGTATCGGTCGGGCCAAAACCGGCACCGAGGTGCGTTTACCTGTGGCTTATTTAATCTGCAATCAAACGCCTCCAGTGGACGGAAACCCCAGTTTAATGACCTTTGAGGAGGTAACTACCCTATTTCACGAATTTGGCCACGGTTTACAGCATATGTTAACCACTGTGGATTATTCCGGCGCGGCGGGTATTAATAACGTTGAGTGGGATGCGGTGGAATTGCCCAGTCAATTTATGGAAAATTGGTGTTATGATCGCCCTACTTTAATGAGTATGGCCAAACACTACCAAACCGGTGAAACTCTCCCCGAACATTACTACCAAAAACTGCTTCTAGCTAAGAATTATATGAGCGGTTCGGCTATGCTGCGTCAGTTACATTTGTCTTTAGTAGATTTGGAATTACACCATCGCTATCAACCCAATGGCGGCGAAACTCCTAAACAAGTCAGACAGCGTTTAGCGGCAACGACGACGATCATTACTCCCCTACCGGAAGATGCTTTCTTGTGTTCTTTTGGACATATTTTCGCTGGCGGTTATGCGGCGGGTTACTATAGTTATAAATGGGCAGAAGTTCTCAGCGCCGATGCTTTTGCCGCTTTCGAGGAAGTGGGATTAGATAACGAAGAAGCAGTGAAAGCGATCGGTCGCCGTTTTCGCGATACTGTCTTAGCTATGGGGGGAAGTTCCCATCCTATGAATGTTTTTAAAGCTTTCCGCGGTCGTGAACCTAGTACCGAGCCTCTCCTCCGTCATAGCGGCTTATAAAAGTAGCCAAACACTTTTCTTTGTGGTGCGTTACGGTAATATTTAGCTCTTGATTTTTTCCCTAAAAACAAGGGATTGTCTGACGCACCCTACTTGACTACTTAACATTTTTTCATAAATAGGCTCTCAAACTTGCTGTAAAAATAGACAATGATAGGTTACAATACTATTGTTCTATACATCACCAATCTAGCCTTTGATAAAATTTATAGAATTATCTACTCTACCGATTCATAATCCAGCCGAACGTTTATTAATTATCCTACAAAGATGTTCTCAAGACGAAACTGACGAATCAGTTCAAGCAGTTTTAGCAAGAGCAATGGAAGTGAAAAATGACACTGATTCTGTTCAGAAAGGGTTGATTCAATTACTACAGCTTATTTATCACATAGAAGATCAACTACAATATTTTCCTTCAAGAAAACAGTCTTCCTATAAAGAACTTATGGAACAAATTAAGGATGAATTAATTAGTGTATTTTCAATACTTGAAATGTCTTGGTCAAATTCTTTCTTACAGCCATTAAACTCTCCTGACTGGTACGCTCTACATTGGCTTCCTTCTTGTGTAGAAGATTTTGAGGAAATATATTTAAGCAAAGAGGATTTGAACAGGTTAAGGGAAGAAATCTTAGGTTTAATTCAAATGATTGAAGATAGCAAAATTACGCAAGAGTTTAAACAATTTCTGCTGATTAAATTAAATGAAGTCCTAGAAGCTCTTAACAAATTTTACATCGTTGGCTATAATGGTCTTCGCAAGGAAATTTTGGCTACTCTGGCTGAGTTGAGAATTAATGAAGTCGAAGGCGAAGATAAGGAAACCAAGAACAATATATCCCAAAAGTTATGGGAATTTTTCACAAAAATAGTTCCAGAAAAAGCACAAAAGATTAATCCGCCAATTAGTCTCCTTGTAAATAGTTATAAGCTTGCAGAAATGTTCAAAATTTTACCTCCAGGTAATTAACAAAAAAGGGTTGCTATCATATTTAAATCTTAGATTTTGGTGTGTTACGCTTCGCTAACACACCCTACTGTATATTTTTATTAAGAATTATCCTTCCTTTGTAACATTAACTCTTAATTCTTAACAAATTACCCTAGATTCTCAGAGAAAAACTGATTATAATAAAGGGAACTGAACAGAACTGCTCGATCGATAGATAACTGATTAATTAAAGTTTTATTACTTTTGATGGCCTGGGATTAAGAGAAGTAAATTTATTCTTGATCGCTCCCTGAAAGTGAGAAGAAATAGTTTTAATAAACAAAGAGTTTTCAACTTGGCAAAAATCCTCTAGGGGCAATACACATGGAAGTTATAACCGAGACAATTAACCCAACTTCGATCGAACGGGAACCGATCCATCTCTATAACCGAATTCAACCGCACGGGGTGCTTTTAGTTCTCAGCGAACCAGAGCTAAAAGTCAGCCAAACTAGCAATAATAGCCGCAGTTTATTGGGTATTTCTCCGGGGGAAATTATCGGTAAAACCCTAGAGGAAATCTTCGATCCCTTTCAGATCGATCCTCTAAAATCAGCCATAGAAAATAACGATTTTGATGCTCTCAATCCTGCCAAAATTTGGGCGCGGGTTAAAGGGGATGATTTTGCCGTCTTTGATGCTATTTTCCACCGTAACGCCGAACAAATGCTGATTTTAGAGTTAGAACCAGCTATTTCCTATGAAAACATTCCTTTCCTGAGATTCTATCACCTAGCCAAAACTTCGATCGATAAACTTGAAGCCACCCGTAGCCTGAAAGATTTCTGTAATATCATCGTTAAAGAAGTCAGAAAAATGACAGGATTCGATCGAGTTATGTTATACAAATTCGACGAAGAAGATAACGGTGATGTGATAGCAGAAGACAAAATAGAGCAACTAGAACCCTATCTCGGTTTACGTTATCCCGCTTCCGATATACCTCTCCCGGCACGAAATTTATTAAGTGCTAATTGGATTCGACAGATTCCCGATGCTACCTCTGAACCCGTCGATCTAGTGCCTAGTCTTCACCCCGAAACCCAACAACCCTTAAATTTAACCCTGTCCAGTCTTAGAAGTGCTTCTCCCTGTCATTTAGAATACCTGCATAATATGGGAGTGGGAGCATCTCTAACCATTTCTCTGATTGAAAATAAACGTCTCTGGGGCATTATTGCCTGTCATCATCGCACCCCTAAATATGTACCCTACGAACTCCGTAAAGCCTGTGAGTTCTTAGGAAGAGTGATTTTTTCGGAAATATCGGCACGGGAAGAAACCGAGGATTATGACTATCGAGTAAAATTAAGCTTTGTGCAATCGCAATTAATCGATTATATGGCGGAAGCTAATAACTTTATTGATGGATTAATTGCCCATAAACCGAATCTGCTCGATCTAACTAAAGCCACGGGAGCCGCTATTTGCTTAGGTGGTAACTATACCTTAATTGGAGTAACACCGAGCGAAGAAGAACTAAACTATCTGATTACTTGGCTAGAAAAAAACGTCCATGAAGATGTTTACTATACCAATTCCTTACCGCGAATTTATGCCGATGCGGGTAAGTTTAAAGACATTGCCAGTGGTTTACTAGCAATTCCCATTTCTAAACGTAATTATCTCCTCTGGTTTCGTCCGGAAGTAATTCAAACCGTGAACTGGGGTGGTGATCCGGGTAAAGCGATCGAAACGACTGCCATAGATGGTAATATTCGTCTCTGTCCGCGTAAATCTTTCTCCCTCTGGAAAGAAACCGTTCGCCTCAAATCTTTACCCTGGAAAGCGGTAGAAATTAACGCCGCACTAGAATTACGAAAAGCGATCGTCAATATCATCTTAAAACAAGCCGATGAATTGGCACGTTTAGCGCGGGATTTGGAACTATCAAACGCCGAATTAAAAAAATTCGCCTACGTCGCTTCCCACGATTTACAGGAACCCCTCAATCAAGTCGCCAACTATGTGCAGTTGCTAGAAATGCGCTACACCGAAGAACTGGACGAAGATGCTAAAGAATTTATTACTTTTGCCGTCGAAGGTGTCAGCTTGATGCAAACATTAATAGATGATGTGCTGGCTTACTCAAAAGTGGATATGCAGGCGGTAGAGTTTAATACCATCGATGCTAATCTGGCACTGGAAAAAGCTCTCGCTAACCTGAAAGGGAGAATTCAAGAAAGTCAAGCTATAATCACCGTTGATCCTTTGCCAATTGTCATGGCAGATAAAACTCAGTTAATGCAATTGTTCCAAAATCTCATCGGTAATGCCATTAAATTCCGGGGAAAAGCGACTCCCACTATTCATATTGCTGCCCAACGTCAAGAGGAGGAATGGCTGTTCTCTATCAGCGATAATGGAATTGGCATCGATCCCCGATTTTCCGAACGCATTTTCGTAATTTTCCAACGACTGCACACCCGCGACGAGTACCCCGGCACAGGTATGGGTTTGGCGATTTGTAAGAAAATTATCGAGTGTCATCGCGGACGAATTTGGGTAGAATCCCAATTAGGTAAAGGAGCGGTTTTCTATTTTACAATTCCCCTAGGAGGTGACGAGCGTGAGCGCTGGCGAGGACGTGCCACACAAAATTATCTTATTAGTGGAGGACAGCAAAGCTGATATTCGCCTCATCCAAGAGGCATTAAAAACTAGCACCGTCCCGCATGAATTAGTTATCGTTAGGGATGGTGTCAACGCTATGGATTATCTGCGTCGAGAAGGGGAGTATATCGATTCTCCTCGTCCTAATCTGATTCTTCTCGATCTGAATTTGCCAAGAAAAGACGGACGGGAGGTATTAGCGGAAATAAAAAACGATCCCAGTTTAAAAAGAATTCCTGTGGTGGTTTTAACCACTTCTCGCAACGAGGAGGATATTTTTTATAGCTATGAACTGCACGTTAATTGTTATATAACCAAGTCGCGCAATCTCAACGATTTGTTCAAAATTGTCAAAAATATCGAGGCTTTTTGGTTAGAAACCGCTACTTTACCCAGTGAGTGAATCATTATCAGTGATCAGTTATCAGTGATCAGTTATCAGTTATCAGGAGTCGGTCGTCAGTAGTCAGGAGTCAGGAGGCAGCTTTATTCTCCCCACACCCTACACCCCGCACCCTACACCCTACACCCCACACCCCACACCCCACTTCCTAACTTCCCAAATCTCTTTAACTCTTGATTAAACAATGGGACTCTCGCAGGATATAAAAGTTCTTTTAATCGAGGATAATTTAGCCGAAGCTCGATTATTAAAGGAAATTCTTAAGGGTAATGAAAAAAAAGAATTTCATCTGGTTAATGTGTCAAGATTATCGGAGGCAATTTCTCTTTTAAAACAAACAAATTTTGATGTAATTTTATTAGATCTAACTTTACCAGATAGTCAGGATTTGGAATCCTTAGCTCCCCTTTTAATTACGGCTCCGAAATTACCAATCGTGGTTTTAACTAATACTAATGATGATAATTTAGCTTTGGCAGCACTACGTCAGGGAGCGCAGGATTATTTAATTAAAAGAGAAGTAAGTTTAGAAATTTTAACTCGATCGCTATGTTATGCGATCGAGCGAAAACAGATGGAGGAAGCTTTACGAGAATCGAACGAAGCTTTAAAAATGAGCGTGATTGAACGCACTAATCAACTGGAAAAAGCTCAGGAATTAAATCAGTTAAAAACTGAATTTGTTTCCATGTTATCTCACGATTTTCGCAATCCTTTAAATAAAATTTTACTCTCGGCTGGATTATTAGAAGAAAGTCGCGATCGGTTGACAAAAGATCAGCAAGTTAGCTATTTTCGCATGATTCGATCGGCCATTAAAGACATGGATCAATTGCTCACAGAAGTGTTATTAATTGGTAGGGCCGATTCCGGGAGATTATACTGTCAATTTGATCCGGTGGATTTGCTCGATTATTGTCAGAAATTGGTAGAATCTTTTATGGTTAAGCCAGAAAAACAATCGGCAATTATTTTCCAAATTGAGGGCAGCTTAGAAAGAGGACTTTGGGATGTTAATTTAATTAAACATATCTTGACAAATTTACTGGGAAATGCTATCAAATATTCACCACAGGGAAACCCCGTAGAATTTAAGATTATTGTCGAATCCGAGCAGGTAGTCTTTAAAATTATCGATCGAGGCATTGGTATTCCCAGCAAAGATCAAGAAAATTTATTTAAACCTTTTTATCGCGGTAGCAATGTCGATAATATTCAAGGAACGGGATTAGGATTAGCCATTGTCGGACGCTGTGTGGAAGCGCACAAAGGACAAATTTACATAGAAAGTGAGGAAGGAAAAGGCACAAAGATCACGGTGATTCTACCGATTATTACCGATATTGAACACCTAAATTGAGATCAACAATAGGGTGGAACCACAATTTTTTTTTCTGCTGCCCCTCTCCCCTAGGGTTGATTCATAGTAGGGTTGATTCATGAATCAACCCTACCTCTCCCCTCTCCCTGCTCCCCTTCCATAGGATTGAGGATCACCCTGAGCGTTCATCCGATCGAGTGATTTTGCGGAAAAGTGTTAAAAAAGATTGCTGTTTGTAAAGACAACTGTTACCGTGGGTTCAAGAGTGCGCTTTGAAGGAGGAAAAATCCCATGCACCCTAACCTATCCATCTATCCCCCGATTGCTTCGCTACTTATGTAGGGCATAGATGCACAAATCAAAGATTTCAGAAGCAAAACCAATAAATTTCTGTACTGTTGCTTAAAACAGGAGTTTGATCATGAAATTACAGGGAAAAACAGCCCTAGTCACGGGGGCATCCCGGGGCATTGGACGAGCGATCGCCTTAGAATTAGCCCGACAAGGTTTAAGCAGAATTGTGATTGTTGCCAGAGATCAAGAGCGATTAGACAAACTAGCCAAAGAAATTGAGTCTCTAGGGGTCATTGCCACACCTTTAGCCCTAGATTTAACCGAAAATGACCTTGTTAGTCCTTCAATTATCCGCGTTTGGCAAGAATGTCGTGGCATTGATATCCTCGTTAACTGTGCCGGTATTGCCCATCAAACCCCCTTTCTGCGATCGCAATTTTCGCAAGTGCAAGCAGAAATATCTTTAAATCTGATGGCCATGTACACAGTTACTCGCTTAATTGCCCGCCAGATGGCAATTCGGGGACAGGGAACCATCGTCAATGTTTCCAGCATGATGGGTAAAATTGCCGCTCCTAGCTTCGCTACCTACTCGGCCACCAAATTTGCCATTTTGGGTTTTAGTCAAGCTCTCAGGTCGGAATTACGGGAACACAACATCAAAGTTGTCACCCTCTTACCCTCTTTAACCGATACGGATATGGTGCGAGAATTGCAGTTATTTCGATGGTTAAAGCCGATGAGCGCCGAAGAAGTCGCCCAAACCCTAATTACCGGGTTAAATAGGGAAAAAACGGAAATTGTCGTCGGTTGGCAAAGTCATCTAGCTCTTTGGTGTCAAAAATTGGCCCCGAAACTGCTGGAGAAAATTGTCGATTTAGCCTCTCCCTTGCGCCAAAGCAAAGGAAAGCGAGGATGGCGAGAAGTGTTTAACTAGGGTTTAATTAGGGTCTGGTGAAAAAGTTTTTCCTGGGGGTAGGGTGTGGGGTGTGGGGTGTGGGGTGTGGGGTTTTACTCATTTTCATGTGGTCAATTACCTAATTTTCAGGAAAAAAGTCCAGGGATTTTCCCCCCAATCACTCCAAAGGTCGGCACTTTTTGAGGCAAAAAAAGTCTAAAAGCGTTATCCAACAAGGTTTTTAGATTTATTCAGCAAGCCCTAATTAAATCCATCAGGGTGAGCCATGCTCACCCTAATCACCTTCACCAACAGGCAATTAAACGGCTGTCAGGGTTTTTTCTAGAAGTTGTCGGGGAGCTTGAACCGAACCACGACAGTGGATTTCCGCAGAATTATTGGGACTTTCAATTAGTTTAACTTTATCTAATTCGGCTCCTAATTGGCGGATCCGTTCCTCCAATAGTTGAGCGATATGTAAGGCAATATTTTCCGCGGTGGGAACCACTTCGGCAAAGTAGGGAATATCCTTATTTAAAAAAGTATGATCGAAGGGTTCTACTACCAATTCATCGATCGCTTTTTGTAAATCTCCTAGATCCACAATCATACCGGTGCGGGGATCAATTTCTCCCGCCACGGATACTTCTAGGTGATAATTATGACCATGACCGTTTACCCTGGCGCATTTGCCGTAGATTTCCGAGTTTTGTTCGAGGGTTAATTGCGGTAAAGCCAAACGATGAGCGGCACTAAAATGGGTTTTGATAGTTAAAGTTGCTTCCATATCTTTTCCTTGATATTCTGCCCACAATTCGGGGTGTTCAAATAGTTGAATTTTGACCAATGGTAAATAGGGTGCTAATCTTTGCCAGATAACTCTAGCGATATTTTCTGTGGTGGGTAGGGTTTGCTGAAATTCCGGCCAGACTTGATTGAGATAGGAGTAGTCTAATTGACTGGTTATCTCTCGTTTAATTACCTGTTTCACGGTGGAGAGATTCTCCACCATGCCATAAAGATTGAGTTCTTTGTATAGGGAGACGTATAATTCGTAATTGTGACCATGACCGGGAAAACGGCTACCAAGACCAAAAAGTCTTTGATTTTCGGCTTCGTCCCATTCTGGTAGATAATAGCGATGGCTGGCTGAAAACCGCGCTCGACGATTGATGATGCAATCCATAAATGTGGGCGATCGATGACTTTGTAAAGTTACGTTAAGGTAACTCTTTCTAGCATAAACCAGTTTTGTCCCCCCCAGCTTGCAGACTGGGGAAAGTTATCCCTCAATTCTGGTATGGTGCGATCGCTGTGAGTCTATATTGAGATTTTGCTATTTTTAAATATTCCGCTAGTTTCTGTTGAATTTTTTTCTTTTTTCTGGGTCTTGTGGCCATTCTAAACTGGATTTTACCCCAATATAAACCTATTTCTTTTTTTAGATGTTTGTGACTTGATAACTACTTAAGTAGATAGGTATTAAAAACTTTCAGATCCCCCCGCCTATCGGCACCCCCCTTATCAAGGGGGGCAGGGGGGATCGAACCTAAAATCCATTTTTAATTTAATTATAACCAGCTACTTAACTCGATTCGTTATTCTTGATTATTGTCAGTAATAATCGCTAAAATTGCCAGTTGATGGAGAGAATAAACGGCCTTCTTGAGTGCCGCTCTCTGTTTTTTCAAGACTAGGATACCAAAAGTATTGACAAATAGACAGCTTTGCTGTAAATTTGCTGGTGATAATCCTATAATTAGTCGCTCCGTAAGGATAACAGCTAAAACTAAAAAACTATTCAGGATTAAGAATCATTTATGAAAGCGATCGTTTTGACCTGCGATAAGTACATTAAATTTGCTGATCACATGATTTATACTTATCAAAAATTGTGGCCAAGTAATCCTTTTACTTTTCGTGTTCCCTACGACAATTATCCTGAGAACTTAGCAAAATATGGCGATAAAGTGGAGTTAATTCCGATGGACTGTTCCAAGATCAGGGATACGGTTTTAAATCTCTTAAAACACTTGCCTGATGAAGAATGGATTTATTGGTGCATGGATAATCGTTACCTGATCCGAATTCAAGAAGAGGCGGCTAATGATATCTACAATTTTGTTATCAATAACACCGAGTCCGATCTCCTAACAGTTCTCTGCCTGCGCCACCTTAAAGGTGGTTATACCAATTCTCTAAATACCAACTACAGATAGAGCATCCAGGATATAACCTCGTCCAACAATTGAAGCAATTACCTCTTTGTTCATTTCTTCGAGTCGTTGACCAATTAACAAACGTAATTCCTCTAAGTCTCTAGGTAGTTTCCATCTCAATCCTTTTTTTAGATATTGCCAAATCTGTTCAATTGGATTAGATTCTGGGCAATGTGGTGGCTGAAACATGAGA
>NZ_JADBUZ010000211.1:0-16783 GCF_020245305.1 Microcystis sp. M20BS1
ACCCTTATAGAAACAGACATTACCCCAACTTTTATCAATTGTTTTTTATCTAGAGCGAACTCATCAATTAAGTCTCTTGCCAGATAAGGATTTAGTCGATTTATGCCCCCCTATCGAACCATACCAAGTAACGAAGAAGCCTTATTCTTAGATTAGCCGAATCTCCCCCAATCCCTTTACTGTTGCCTCTTGCCTCTTAAATGCGCGGGCAGCTTAGTCAATGACTTAGTTAGTATTCTTGTATTATATTGGGGGGAAAACTCAGAAAAATTGCTAGAATATTAGCCTGATTAATTAATTTTCCCCTCGATCGAGTATGACTTTCTCCTCAGCCGCAGACTTTCAAGATGAATTTGATGTCATCGTCGTCGGGGCGGGCCATTCCGGCTGTGAAGCGGCCCTAGCTTGCGCCCGTCTCGGTTGTCGTACCCTTCTCCTCACTCTTAATCTCGATAAAATCGCTTGGCAACCCTGTAACCCCGCCGTCGGTGGTCCGGCTAAATCCCAATTAACCCACGAAGTGGACGCTTTAGGCGGCGAAATTGGCAAAATGGCCGACCGCACCTATCTGCAAAAACGGGTTCTTAATGCCTCTCGCGGACCGGCAGTCTGGGCCCTACGCGCCCAAACCGATAAACGGGAATACGCGGCGGTGATGAAAGGTATCGTCGAAACCCAAGCCAATCTGGTTATTCGGGAAGGCATGGCCACAGACCTGATTTTAGGGGCAAATGAGCAAGTTTTAGGAGTAGAAACCTATTTCGGCACTTGTTTCGCCGCTAAAGCCGTCATTTTAACCACTGGCACTTTTTTAGGCGGCAAAATCTGGATCGGCGGCAAGTCTATGGCCGCCGGACGCGCGGGCGAATTTGCGGCGGTGGGTTTAACAGAAACCCTAAATCGTCTCGGATTCGAGACTGGTCGCCTAAAAACTGGCACTCCTGCCCGTGTGGATAAGCGTTCAGTGGATTACTCGCGCATGGAACCGCAACCGCCTGATGACGAGGTACGTTGGTTTAGTTTTGATCCAGAGGTGTGGATCGAACGGGAACAAATGAACTGTCATCTCACCCGCACCACGGCGGCCACTCATCAATTAATCAGAGATAATTTACATTTATCCCCCATTTATGGCGGTTTTATTGACTCCAAAGGACCGCGTTATTGTCCCAGTATTGAGGATAAAATCGTCCGTTTTGCCGATAAAGAAAGTCATCAAATTTTTATTGAACCGGAAGGGCGCGATATTCCCGAACTTTATATCCAAGGCTTTTCAACGGGACTGCCGGAAAATGTTCAATTAGCAATGCTGCGGACTTTACCCGGTTTAGAAAACTGTGTAATGTTGCGGGCTGCCTATGCAGTGGAATACGATTATTTACCGGCAACTCAGTGTTATCCAACCCTGATGACGAAGAAGATTGAGGGGTTATTTTGTGCGGGACAAATTAACGGGACAACCGGTTATGAAGAAGCGGCAGCCCAGGGACTGGTGGCGGGGATTAATGCGGCCCGGTTTGCTTTAGGAAAAGAGTTAATTGTTTTTCCCCGGGAGGAAAGTTATCTAGGAACTTTGGTCGATGATTTGTGTACTAAGGATCTGCGGGAACCCTATCGAATGTTAACCAGTCGTTCCGAATATCGCTTAGTATTGCGATCGGATAATGCCGATCAAAGATTAACACCTTTAGGGCGAGAAATTGGTTTAATTGATGACCGGCGTTGGCAATTATTCCAAACGAAACAGGCTAATATTATCGCTGAAAAAGAACGCCTACACGAAACGAGAATTAAAGAACGGGATCAGGTGGCAATTGCCATCGTTAAGGATACGGAACAAAAAATTAAAGGTTCTCTCTCTTTAGCGGATTTACTGCGTCGTCCTAGCTTCCATTATCTCGATCTTGATCGCTATGGTTTAGGTAATCCTGATATAAATTTAGCCGAAAGAGAAGGGGTAGAAATTGAGATTAAATATTCCGGTTATTTAAAGCGACAACAAAATCAAATTGACCAAATTAGTCGCCACAGTAACCGTCATTTATCCCCCGATATTGACTACATGAAAATCGAAACTTTGTCAATGGAATCCCGGGAAAAATTAACAAAAATTAAACCCGCCACCATCGGCCAAGCCTCGCGAATTGGCGGAGTCAATCCTGCTGATATTAACGCTTTATTAGTATATTTAGAAATGCGGCAGATGTCGGCAGTTAAAAGTTAGGAAATAATCCTGATTATCAGCGATCAAGAGTTCTTATCGGCTGCCTAATTGGCAGCCCCAATCAAAATAAATGACCGATTACTCCTGACAAAAGAAAAACCTTTACTTGTGACAAGGTCAAAGAATTTTGTGGACATCAAGAGTTGAGTCAGAAACTAGGAGCAGATTTTTATTTTGCCCCTCCTGATCATTCTTAGGAGAGGGGATTAAACGAGCATAATAATATTGCCAACGGACAGAAGGCGATCAAAAACCGACTAATTACCTTGGAAAACGGACAGAAGAATTTAGAGTTAGGGCAGTCGGAAATTAAAGGCGATATCTGAACCCTAGACGGAAAGATAGAGGGTTTAAGCTGCAAGCAGCTCGAGTTAAAGTTATGGCGAACGCGGCGGGGAAAACCACCGATCTCGCCGAAAAAGTCGGAGAATTGAAAAACCGGAAACAGATCGGGATAGTGGTGATCACCGCTTTGATCAGTTCGGTCTAGTCCTAGGTTTTAAAAGTTACCCAAAAAGACAGGCAATAATTATCCCCAAAATACTCTGGGGAGTAACCTAAATAACCAACCTTAAAAAAACTCTCTGCTAAACTTGAGTCAGTAGATGCACCCTGATGAAAAAGGAGAGTCAAAGAAAGCTCTCCTTTTTTTTTGTTGAGAAAGCAATCTGGGGGATTTAGCCGCGGTTAGCAGGTAGTTTCGCCTTGCGTGCCATGTCTTTGAAACCATTCAAACTTGGACCGGGGCGACGGCGAGACAGACTAGGAGTAATCAAGTATTTTGTCGCAAATTCCACCTCTTGCGGCTCTACTTTACCGTTAGTAGCGGCTACGGGTGCCGGTGCGCTCACAGGAGCGGCGGGAGTTTCTTTTACTTGCTTTTCTTTCTTGATAGAAGTTTTTTGGGCTTTTTTCTCGGCTACAGGGGCAGGAGCAGACTCCACAGCAGCGGCGGGCGCTTCCACAACAGGGGCGGCTGCTGCCGTGGTTGCTGTCGCTTTTTGTTCACCATCAGTTTCTTTTAGTTCTAGGTAAAAGTCAGATTTTTTGCCACCAAAGAGATTTTTTAACATCGGGGATCACTCCGAGAGTTGGGAAAATGTAAAAGACTAGGTATTTAAAAATTTATCATTGACCGGGATCAGGCAGCAAACAAGATTATTCTCTTGACAATTTCTCTGCTTCATCTATTTTTCTTTGGATAATCCTTAACAGAAAAAGGTTTTAAAAACAAGTTAAATTTACAAAAATTTACAAAAATCTAGAACGAGAAACCCCGACGCAACCAATGACAAAAACTGCTAGAGACGTTGCTGATAACGTCTCTAGATTATTTATTGGGGATTTGGTCGGATTTAGCTGGCTGCAGGTACACGGCTGCCGCTAACTCCGGGGACAGGACCACGACGAATGTTGGTTTCCGCTTCGATGGGAACGAATTCAATATGATTAAGGAGGGTAGTAACGAAAGCAAAGAGTAAAAAAGGCAAAGAGAGGACGACGACTAACCCCACGGTAGCGAGGGCGAAAATTTGTCTAGTGCTACTCCAAAGAGCTAGAGTGGAAGCGAGAGTAAGAAAAATAACGATTAACCAAACGATTATTTGTCCGTAAATATCTCCAAAGGTGAGAGTGCAAACCATGCGATAGTTACGAAAATCCTTATCCATAACAGTAAACCCGTAGATAGTCAGTTATTATCTCAGGGTAAGTCTAGAATCCTCACCTTGGTCAATATTTAAAGGTTTTTATAAACACTTGTTGATAAATCTTTACAATTACGCCCCGAGCGGGTAGCCAAATCTAGAAGTAAGAGCGGTATTGTTTGGTTGCTCTCCTAAGAATTGATAAGAATTGATAAGAATTGCTAAGAATTAGCAAAAAACTTGCCAAAATTTTGGCGAACGCTCTTTACAATTAAGTTAGAAAGGCAAGGAGGAGCAAGCCTAATGAAAACTTTTGTTGAGCGTTATCGGTCTTGGTTTAATTGGACAACCCTAGCCATGGTTGTTCTTGGTTTCTGGTTAAGTGCCAGTTTCGTCATAGATTTAATCATTATCCCCAGCTTATCCGTAGCTGGCATGATGACACAAAATGGCTTTGCCAGTGCCGGTTACTTGCTATTTGGCATTTTTAACCATCTGGAATTAGTTTGTGCGGCGATTGTGCTGTGTAGCTTTGTTGTCTTCCACCGCTATCATACCTTAATCCATCTCCCCGAACATCGATCGCTTCTATTCGCCGGTGTTCTCTTAGTAATCACCCTAATTTACACCTATTTTCTCACTCCCAATCTGAGCGCTATGGGTTTACTGGCCCCCGTTACTGCGTCGGGAATGTCGGGAGAAATGATGTCTTTGCAGATTGGTTATTGGTTTCTAGAAGTGGTTAAAGGTTTGATAGCTTTTACCCTGTTGCGCTGGTGTTGGCGAGATGCCTTTAAGTTAGCTTAGTTGTTGATTAAAAGCGGGGTTCAACCCGCTTTTTTTAGTTCTAGCAATATAATCCGCCTATTGGATTCATGGACGGAGACCCAGCACAACCGGCGAAGCCAGAAATAGAGGTGGTAAGGGACTTGCGCTTTGATAATGTACCTTTTGGGCGAACGCAGTTCGCCCCTACATTGTGGAGAAAATCCGTTACTGTAGGGGCGCAAAGCTTGCGCCCTCCGCTCGATTGGGATATTATTCTCACGCAAGTCCCTAAATTTTTTACACTTCATTTAGGCAGACTGGGGCCAAAAAGAATCAAGGAAATTTTTCAACCATAGTTGCAGTAAGGACGATAGAAGGAGGTGAATTGACAATTGCAGACACCAGTAAAGGAAAGATGGTTCTTCTCGTTTCTGTAGGGAGAATTTTCTTTCCAGAAAGATAGTCTTCAAAGCCTTGCCTAGCAAGACTCACACCAATGATAAGCAATGATTATCATACAGAGACCGCAACTTTGATAATTTGCTATCTAAGAATAAATCAGTTACAATTCTTGCAAATTAATTTCGTCTGTGAGGAAAGCTGGAAGTGTTATTAAAAAAAGCCAAAAGAAACAGCCAGATGAGACAGATATTTTCTGGAGGAATTTTCATCACATCCTGTTTGGGGACGGCCATACTTTGTGATGGGGTGAAGGCCCTTCCTTCCCCCTTAGACATTGACGCTGCTTCTATTCGGGTATCCCAGGAAAAAATTATCATTAATTCCCCCGTAGAATTAGAGAGGACAGAAAGAGTTCTGACAACCAATTCCTTCTCGACAACAGAGGGATTAGCCGATAGTAATCTGCCCTTATCCTTAGAAAATAAACTAGAGAAATCTTCCCTCGATACTCTAGCAACAGAAAAGACCGGGACAATTTCAACCCTAGAAGAATGGAAGGCGAATCTAGGGACAATGCAAGCGAGTCAGCTTTTACCAGCAGGAGATAATAACTCTCCAGAAGTCGAAAAATGGCAAGCGCAAGCATCCACCCCCGTTGATACCAATGTTTCTCCCGAATTGCAGCGTTTACGTCAAGAGTTTCTGATTGAGGAACCGAAAACCCTTTCTGCGAAACTGGCGGAATTTGTGGTTGCCCCTAGTGGCAGTATCTCTACTCCCATCGGTTTTGGAGCGAATTTTGGGCAGATTTTCGGTGGTTTCGCTTTCCAGTCGAGAACCCGTTTTACCAATCAAGCAGATGGTGGGTTAGCCCTAGGGGTCGGTTTAGGAGAACCCCAGAAAATTGTCGGTTTGGATGTAACTCTGGCGATTTTGAGCCTTTTTGGTGATAATGCCGGACGGGGTAGTTTTAGCTTTAAAATTCACCGTTCTCTGCCAGAAGGTTTTGCTGTCGCCCTAGGATTTGAAAATGCTATTAACTGGGGTGGGACAGATGCCGGTAGCAGTATCTACGGGGTGGTGAGCAAATTTTTTCAGTTCACAGAAACAACGAAAGAACCCTTTAGTCAATTGACGCTCTCTTTGGGTGTTGGTGGTGGTCGTTTTCGCTCGGAAGGAGCCATCGAAGATGGGGTAAATTCCCTCGGTGTCTTTGCTAGTGCTGGTTTAAGAATTGTTGAACCGGTCTCGGCCATTGTCGAATGGTCGGGTCAAGATTTAAACGCAGGTATTTCCCTGATTCCTTTCCAGAACATCCCCTTGACGGTTAACCTTGCCGGTGCTGATTTAACGGGCAATGCCGGGGACGGCGCTCGCTTCGTCATGAGTATCGGCTACAATTACTTTTTCCCCCGTTAGTCGGTTTTTAGATTGTCTAATTTAGCTTTTTGAATGAGGATAAAGACCATGTTGATGAAATGGTTGACTAATTGGCAAGTTTCCCTAGTGGCGGCGGTTTTGCTGACCAATTCCCTAGTCTCTCCCGTTATGGCGCAAACCGGCAACCAGTCCGATGCCACTGGGCCAATTCTTTCCACTGGGGATTTTGCTGGTCAAACTTTCCCCACCACCACGACGGTAACGGGATTTCAGGGGGGAGAACCGGCTCAAATCGCTGTTAATCAGGCGGCTGCTTCTCTGAATACTCTGTTAGCTGATAATAATTTAACCTCCCCCACAGGTATCCCGATTCCCCCAGCCATTCAGCAATTGCTACTGAGCATCTTAACAGGGGATGCACAGGCGGGTAATAATATCAATGCTGTCACCGCCGCTCTTTACTCAGCCCCCGGCACAGCGCCTTTAAATGTTATTGAAGACTTATTGGCCAGCTTAGAGAAACTGACCAAAGATAAGAAGGTAGTTCCAGCTAAATTGCTGGCGGCGGTGCGGGCCTATAATGCGATGATTTTAGCCAGTAACGAAGAGTTTCTCCGCAATCCTCCCGCAGAACTGCGAGCAATTCAAGCATTCTTAGCTAAATTGGTGCAACCCACTATTAGCTAACCGCGTTTTCCCTACTGACTTGAAAGAGGGTGTGGGGTGTGGGGTGTGGGGTGTAGGGAAGGAAACCTCTTTCATCTGTGGGGGTGAAAATTTTTTCATCGGGACTGACTTCACCATAGTCTCCTTGGATTAGAGGGCTGTGGTGAAGGCTCCACGGTGGGCGCGGTGGTTGGCTGTGAGGGGGTTAGAGAAGGGGTATTTCCTCCCCCTAAAGATTCTTGGAGCTTGTCGCGCAGTTTTTTGGCGGTATCGGAGTCAGGATTAATTTTGAGAGCTTGTTCGTAGGCGGCCAGCGCCTCTTGGGAGCGTTTCCAGTAGGTCAAGACCAGACCTTTACCGTACCAAGCTTGATAGAGTTGAGCATCGAGTTGCAAGGCTTTTTCATAGGCGGCATAGGCGAGGGCTAATTGTCCTAACCGCCACATTTTATTGCCTTGATTAAGCCAGTTGAGGGGATTAGTATCGTTATTATTGGGAACTTCAAAAGCCTTGTATAATTCATCACCAATTTCTTGCAAAGATAAGGCATTGGTGGGCGAATTTTCGACATTTATCTGCCCTTGAATGCCAGACTGGGGTGCTAATTTCAAAAAAGTAGTGATGGGAATAGCGAGACTAAAGCCAATTGCTACTCGCACCTCTTTAATTTTTTCCCCCTCATTTTGCCCGTGAATTCCGATTACTCTCCCTTCTGTATCTAATACTGGTCCGCCACTCATACCCCCATAGGTGACGCTAGTATAAATTAGCTCATAACCAAAGGAAGGCGGAAAGATTTTAAACAAAGGGCTAATGGCTTTGGGCAACACTTTACCAACATTAAAAAATCTTTCTCTCTTACCAACAAATTTCGGATCAGGCCATCCCGAAGCAAAAATAAATTGTTCGTCAGCTAATTCATAATTAGCTAAGGTAGCTAGGCGATAATCCCGATCGCTAGTGAATTGAAAGACCACTAGGTCTACTTCTGGCAACTTTCTAATACTATTAGGGTTAAGAGAATATTTTTTGCCATCATGAGTTACTACCTGTAACTCGTAATAATAGTTCTTACAATTAACTTCATAATCTTTACACAAAACATGGCTGGCAGTAAGAACCGTATAGTTATTTCCTTCTCTAGCGATAATTACTCCTGAACCATTTTGACGAACTATCCCTTCCGCTCCGTCATCTTCTGAAGGAATTAAAACAGTAATTTCCCGGGCAATACCATTTACTTGCTCTGGCTTTAATGCTATAGCTATTCGAGATTGGCTTAAGAGAGTTAAGGCACTGATTAATGCCAGCGCAAGTCCATAAAATTTATTCATGATCCTGACCTAATATAAGGATAACGGCTTGGTTTCACCGATGCCATCCCGACCAGATATTGCGCTCTCTAGATGGTGGTGTGGGAAATGAGTTTCCTGTTTGCGGGGGAGAAAATTGCAATGGAGTGAATGGCGATCAAGAAGGGTGATCCGAGAATTTTAGCCCCAACTGCCAGAGAGTTTGGCTAGGAATAGCCCAACTAAATTGATTCATCTGTCTTTTGAGAAATTTTGAAGCCACCGAGCCATCACTGAAAGTATAGGAATTCCCCCAAACCGGACTGGCATCAAGTCCATTAATACCAATTACCTGACCTTGGTCATTAAGCAAGGGACCCCCACTCATTCCCTTTTCAATACGATTGTTATAGCCGATGCGATAACCACCGTCAAATGTCTGGTCACTCAACATCGAAATTTGACCAGTCGTCAGGATAAACCAGCTATTTTGATCACGACGCTCTTGAAAAAAAGGAAAACCGGCTGCAAATACGGCATCACCCACTCTTATATTCGACGAATCCCCGAATGAGGCGATCAAATAGGTTCGAGAACTGTGAAAAGACAATAGGCTCAAATCATTACCATCAAAATTGATGGAATTTAACACTTTTGCCTGATAAATTTGACCATCAGGAGTTTGGATTCGATAATAGTTGTCAGAAGCTTGTTCAAGAACGTGCTGGTTGGTCAGAACCGTATAAACTTGGCCTTCTCTACGAACTAAAATTCCCGATCCTGATCCTTCTTTCGATAAAATCTTCACAGTAATTGCGCGGGCTAATTGATGCAATTGCTGTTCTGATGCTTTTTCACTTGTACTTGACTGACGGGAACCACTGTCTGAGTTAACCTCCCAAGCAACGGTCTTGGGATGAAGGGACTGTGCCAGCAGTCCCCCCACGAGTAAAATGCCAGCACAGGTGCCAGATATCTTGCAAAAATATTTCATGCGATCTACGACTAACTGAATCCCTAGCAGGTCGAGTTTATTTGGATTTTTGTTCCTACTTGTGAGTATTTATTATCTATTTTAGATATTTAGATAATTGTTTGAACAAGCGAAGCCAGGAAAACCGAGCCTTGTTTAGTCATCAGAAAAGTCTATCACAGAAGAAACGATCACAACTCGTTTACCAGCGAGAACCGCCAGAAGGAGATTGGTTGGGTTGGGTTGTTGTCGCTGGAGTCTCGCCAGCGGAACTACCTGAAGATGGGCTATTTTCAGGGGCAACATTACGCAGAAAATTTTGAAAGTCGATGGTAATTGTTTTTCCATCGGCAGAACTTTCCGATAGTGGTTTAGGATTAGAACCACTAACAGTTCTTCCTGCCCGCAAATCGAATAGCCCTTGCACAACCCTTACAGCATCTTCGCCTTTTGAGAGTGTAAATAATAAGTTTGAAGAACTAGGACGGTCACGACCACTAGCAGGAGAGTAAACAACGGGCAAACCGTTCAAAAAGCCCGTCGTGATGATTTCAATCCCATTGGGTTCCCGTTCAGATAATCTGTTGAATCGACCAGTTACTTGTTCGCACCGGAGTTGGGGAGGATAGCCAGCATCACTAAATATTTCACGTTTCCAATAAATAATTGGTCTTTTATCCCCCTCACCAATATAGTAAGTTGTGGGAATCCCTCTGGAGTCCCGATCACAAATGAATAGAGGATCGTCTGCAGCTTGGCTCGGTGATTGTAAGGTCAAGGCAGCTCCTACACCAATCAGAGCAATGGTCAGAGTTTTTGTCAAAGTTTGTAGTTTCATTGTTCTTATCCTAATCCTGCAAAGGGACTCCGTTGTACACTTCAAAGGTAGCTTTTATTTTTCCGCAAAACAAACAAAAGCAAGGCCTTTGCAACAATTCTTATTTTTTGGGATTACCCTTTCTTCAAACTCCTGTTAAGAGAGCAATCAGATGAGTTCGTTTACCCCAAAGCAGACCAAACTTCTAACTTACTGACCACGCGACGAATCACCTCATCGGTAAACTCACTCATGGTCATTTGGCCCCCTAAATCGGGGGTTTTTTTGCCCTCGTGAATAGTTTCAAAGACACTTTCATAAATTGCCCGAGAAGCTTTACGCGCTTCGTTAGTTTCGATATAACCTAACAAAGCTGCCGAGGCTAAAATCATCGCCATGGGATTAGCGATATTTTTGCCCTCTAAAGCGGGGGCTGTGCCGTGGGGAGCTTCTGCCATAATAGTTTTAACCGCTAGGGTCTCCTCATCAAATCCCAAAACTAAACTTTCGGCCCCGGCAATACTGCCATAGAGTTGCAAGACAAAATCGGATAATAAATCGCCATCGCGATTAAGTGCCGGAATCACCAAAGCTTCGCCGTCGGTTTGTAAAAGTAGGGCAAAAGTTGCATCAATTAACAGGGGTTGATAACGCACTTCCGGATGTCTTCGGGCCGCCGCGTCTAATTCCTCTTTAAACATCCCTTCGTAGGTGGCACTAACGGTGAATTTTGGGCCGCCAAATACCCGCGCCCCGGTTTTTTTGGCCTGTTGAAAGGTAAACTCGGCCACAGCGCGACTGGTAGCCCTAGAAATGCGCGAGGTGCGATAGGCAATTTCATCGCCGGTGGCAGTGGTTTCTCGCCATTCTTTGGCCCCGTAGGCATCATCAACGGCCATGCGGACAATGGCAATGGGAGAATAAACGCCCCCAATCGGACGAATGCCGGGGATACGGCGACCGATGCGGAGAATTACCTGAGAATTCATTGCTTCTCTTAAAATAGCGTTAGGACTGCCCACATCTCCTTTAATTTCTGGGGTAATAGTGGCAGCTTTGAGAGCTAATCCGGTTTTTAGAGTCGCTTCAGCGGCCTCGTGAACCACTTGATTGTTACTCTGGCGACGCTGGGCTAAACTAAGATCAAAATCGGCAAAGTTAAGCGGTTGACGAATTATCGAAGGTTGCAATACTCTCAGGGCTTCTAGTAATAGTTCTTCTCCAGTTTGGTCGCCGTGCATGACCACAATAGTGGGGATATTTTCAGTCATAATTTTTGAGTTTTAATAAAAATTTTCAAGTATATCTTAATGCTTAATTGACCGTTTAATCGGCTAAAAAAGATACTTTTTACCTTAATTAATTCTGTAATTTTATCAATCTTGTAGAAAAAGATATATAATACCAAATCTGGTTATTAAAAACCGATTATTTATTCTCCCTTTTGCATAAGTGCCTCTTGCATGAGTGCCTCTTGCCTTAAACCCTAATTAATATTATGCCCGATCGCTAATTAAATTAGCAATCGGGCAGTGGTGAGAATTAATTAACCCAAGATTTAGAAAGCTTGTTCAACTTCGGCAATTTCGGGAATCACTTCCCGGAGACGACGTTCGATGCCCATTTTTAGGGTCATGGTGGAACTGGGACAGGAACCGCAAGCGCCTTGAAGACGCAGTTTGACGACTGGCCCGTCGATTTCGACTAATTCCACGTTACCACCATCCGCCATCAGGTAGGGGCGCATTTCATCTAAAACTTGTTCGACGTTATTGGGAGTCAGTGTTAAAGACATAATCAGCTTCTGGTCAGAGATTTATTACAGTGTAAGTAAGTGGTTTCAATTAAATTGAAGATAGATTTTGTCTTTGATCCCCCCTGCCCCCCTTGATAAGGGGGGTGCCGATAGGCGGGGGGATCCGACAATTTTTAATACCCACCTACTTAGTTACTTCAATCCTAACGCTTTTTGGGCGGGAATAACCCTTAAGCTTCTAAAAGCTGTAGATTGATAAAAGTAAATTCTGTGGTGGATTTTTCGCCACCGACATCGATTGCGTTAATCACTTGACAGGAGGGTAAATAATAATTACCGATTTTTTCGTAGGTTTCCTTAAAGTCACGTTTTCCCTTTAATTCATCGGTTTTAGCATTGCGGAAAATGGCATTATAGCGAATAGAAATATAACCTTCTCCCGTATCGAGACTTTCCTCGGTATTAATAGTAAAAGCCATCGGTCCCATGACTCGACTGACTTGACAGATTTCCTGACCGCGGACCTTATAATTAGACCCCATCGCATCGCCGGTGACCAGAATTTCTACCGCACCGGTGGGATCATCTTGCCCGAAATTAAACTGGTTTTTGCCGTGGGAGGCATCAAAATTGCCTCTTTTACGGTGAGTAACGATGTCGCGCATTTGATTATAAATACTTTCTTGCACTTTCTCGTCATCAATGCCCGTTACTTCCACACTATAATCGGCATTAACTTGAATTTTGCCCGTATGGACTTCCTCTCCTTGGGTGAGGATAATATCAGCAGTGTAACCGGGGAATCCTTCATCCCAAGTGTAACGGTTTTCGTAGGCGGAGCGGAAAATATCTCGGGCGTTCGTCGTGGCTACAGTCATAATCGCTTTACTTGTGTTGATAACTCCATTTATATCATTGTCGCTGATTTTTTCGCCTCTGGCCGAGATTTCTAGAAAACTAGATGAATTCCACAGCTTAGGGAAAAGTCAGTTAGAATCGATCAATGACCCGTCCCTTGCTCGATTGCCATAAATCTAAATAAGCAAAAAATAAACATGAGCAATTATGACAAAATTAAGTCCAAAAGTTACCGCAATTATTCGTTCTGGTGAACAACAAGGATATGTAGGTGAATGCGTGGAACTTTCGATTGTCACCCAGGGAAATACCTTAGATGAGGTGGTTAATAATCTCCAAGAAGCCATTTTACTGCATTTAGAGGGAGAAGACCCCAGGGAGTTCGGTCTAGTTGCCAAACCTTCTCTACAGATTATATTTGAGTTACAGCCAGAATATGCCTAAGCTGAAACAACTATCCGGCAAAGACATTATGCTGTTCTTAATTTAAATTGCTTGTTGAGACGAGGTAAGAGGCAACCCCCCTCCGACATTGGGGTAGGGTTGATTCATGAATCAACCCTACTATTAATCAACCCTACTATTAATCAACCCTACTATTAATCAACCCTACCAACATCGGGGGGGTTTAAGGATAGGCGATTAAAATGCGTCTTAGCTGATCAAAAATCGGGCTAAAATAGAAAAAACTCCCCCTCAGTGACCAAGGCGATGGCAGACGAAACGGCGAAAATCAAGCTTTATCGGAAAACCTATCAACTTCCCCAACTAAATCGCCCCGATTTATTGGTTTTGCAGGATCAGATTCAAGAAAGACAGCAACTGATTAAAACTGGAAAACGGGTCCGCAATACATGGCTAGGATTGAGGAAAAAAGAAGAACCCCTCAATTTCGAGGAAACTTTTCAAGAATTAGAAAGATTAGTCAAGGACTATAACCAGTTAATCAGATTTCTCACCGACCATAAGGATGAATACCGGCGGTTTTTCCAGTCACTGACCGAGGAAATCAAGGAGGCAGTGGCGGTTAAATGCCAGAAATTGGCAGAAACAGAGCGAAAACGCCAATCTTTGGAGAATAGCATCGGCTCGGCTGAACTGCGAGATACCCTGAGACTACAGAAACAGCAGATTTTCCGCACTGTGATTCTTGTTGGTCGCGCCAGCTTGCTCATGCTCAAGAAAATCGACCTAATCAGCGAAAGTATCCAGAAATTAGCCGAAGATCAGGATACACAAAAACAGGTTTTCTCGAAAATGATCGGCGAGTTGAACGGGTACAAACAAGTGTATCAGTTGCAGCTGGAGTTAGATAGTCTGGAAAAAGAAGCGATCGAAATGGCCAAAGTAGCCATTAATCTAGAACAATACCTAAAACCAATTATCGGACAGTTTCAAGGCTTAATCGATCGAGTAGCGACCATTGACGGGGAACTTTCCCGCAGTGTCAGCGAAGTGGAATCCCTCGTCCAGAACATTCTTAGTTCCGAATCGGCCGTATCTTTCCGCAAAAACGAGAATCTATCGGCTAGTTTGCTCAATTTCCTCGTCACCAGCGAAGAAAAGCGCGGCCGTTTAGCGATCGCATTAGAGCGAGCCGAGCAGGAAGGATGGCAATGGACAGACGTGGAAATCCCCGACGAGGAAATCGAACTGGAAACCGCCATTCAACGCATCAACAACCATGTAATCGAGAGAGTTGGGAATTTTAGCACCTCCGTCGTCGGTGACTCTCCTATTCCTCAAACTTCATTTACCGAAAACCTACCCAATGGGATAACACTAGAGATGGTGAACTTACCAGCAGGTGAGTTTCTCATGGGATCTCCTGACAGTGATTCTGATGCTCAAAGTAGAGAAAAGCCTCAACACCAAGTTCAAGTCAACAGTTTTGCGATTGGGAAATATCCTGTCACTCAGGCACAATATGAAGCGGTAATGGGAACCAATCCCTCTCACTTTAAAAACAATCCCCAAAATCCGGTAGAACAGGTTAATTGGAACGATGCTCAAGCCTTTTGTCGGAAATTGAGTCAAATAACCGGGAAAACCTATCGCCTCCCCACAGAAGCGGAATGGGAATATGCCTGTCGTGCGGGGACCACTACTCGCTATTATTTCGGTGATGATGCCAATCAGTTAGGAGATTACGCTTGGTATGACGGAAATTCTCAGGATAAAACTCATCCTGTGGGCCAGAAAAAGCCCAATGCTTGGGGACTGTATGACATGAGTGGCAATGTTTGGGAGTGGTGCGAAGACAATTGGCACGATAACTCTAAGAATGCGCCAAAGGATGGTAGTGCTTGGCTAATAAAGGATAATTATTCTCAAATACTGCGGGGCGGTTCTTGGTTCCTCAATCCAGATTACTGCCGTTCCGCTTACCGCAAGTACGACTACCGCCGCGACGACCTCAGCAACTGCTTCGGTTTTCGGGTGGTGTGCGGTGCTGGGAGGACTCTGTTTCCCTTTTTACCCTTTTTACCCTTTTTCTCTTTTTCCCTTTTTCCCGCCTAGCGGCGGGTCGATTTTTTTTTGAGAAAATTGAGGTAGCATGAGTAGAAAACGGGTTTCTCGGAGAAACCGGTTTTCTGTGGGTTACTCAAGGGATTTAGGATAATTTGTAGGTTGAGTTAAGGTTCGTAGTTGCGCTTTAGCGCTTCATGTTGTCCGCACTAGAGTAACGGCAAATTTGGCTTCAGCGTCCAGAAAGAAATCTATGAGAGTCTCCGTGACACGAGAGAATATAATAGTGAAGTGTGGAAAAATTTCGGCGATCACATCGGCTGGAAAAAAGGAGAAAATTGCTTGTCTTACTCTGACCTAATCTTTAACAAGAATGCTCCCAAAGCTCATTTCCTTATTTGTATTTTTCACATTTTTTCAAAAAAATGGTAGATAAACAACTGAAAACTGTTATCTGGATTGGAGCATCAAAAAAGGAGCTATTAGAATTTCCTGAAGAGGTTATTGATGAAGTTGGCTATATTCTTTATCGTGTTCAGAACAATCAGAATCATCCTAACATCAAAGCTTTAAAGGGCTTTAATGGTGTTTTTGAAATAGTCAGCGATTATCAAACCGATACCTATAGAACAGTTTATGCCATCAAACTAAGCAATGCTATTTTTATTCTCCATGCCTTTCAGAAAAAATCAAAATCGGGGATTAAAACACCAAAACAAAATGTTAATCTAATCAAAGAACGCCTGAAAAAAGCACAGGAGATCGCAAAAGAGCAACAATAAATACCAAAAAGGAGATAAATGATTATGACAGAATATACTATTAGTTCGGGAAACATTTTTGAAGACTTAGGCTTTGCTAATGCAGAAGAAAAACTCGCTAAAGTCAAGCTGGCTTCAGTGATTTACGATCTGATTACTGAACAAGAATTAAGCGAGCAGGAGGTCAGTCAAATTTTGGGGATTGACGAGGCTAAAATTTCTAACTTAAAAAATGGCAGATTGCAAAAATTTTCTCTTGAGCAGATGTTTGACTTTCTAGTAGCATTAGGTCAGAAGATAGAAATCTTAGTAACTCCCCAAGCCTTAGCAAACTCTAGTTTAAGTATCCAGGTCATGTATCGAAATCAATCCTAATCTAAGCGCGATCGCCGATCTCGTAAGATGCGTTAATGTTAATGTAACGCACCTCAACTAACCTATTTTAGCTAATCCTTGTAGTAAAAAGAAACAGGACACTGGACTTAACCCTTAACCTTACAAAAGTCATCATGAATATTCAACTTAGTAACCCCGTTGATCGTTCCCTATCGCCTCTAGAAACCGCAGCTTTGGCTGATACGGGAGCCTTGCATCTCTGCATTCCTGCACATATTCAAATTCAGTTAAAATGGCTCTTCGTTACTTGGTATGGTTCGATAGGGGGGCATAAATCGACTAAATCCTTATCTGGCAAGGGATTTAATTGATTAGTTCGCTCTAGACGAAAATAATTGACAAAAATCGCTAAATGCCTTTCTACATAGGGGTTCC
>NZ_JADBUZ010000212.1:0-9754 GCF_020245305.1 Microcystis sp. M20BS1
TCCCCAACTAACGTCAGATATTGCCTGAGATAACTTGGGGTTTTTGACCATATTCTTGACGGCTAAATTCTCAACCACAATCGTTTGGTTTTCACGAACTAATTGAGTGGTTAGCTTATGTAAATGGTCTTTTCTGCTATCGGTGATTTGAGCGTGAATCTTGGCTACTTTGATTCTTGCTTTTTCCCGATTTTTTGAGCCTTTCTGTTTTCTAGAAAGATTTTTTTGCGCTTTTCGCAGTCTCCGATAATGCTTTTTAAAGTGCTTGGGATTAGACACTTTATCGCCGTCGCTGGTAATCACAATGCTACTAATTCCTAAGTCAATTCCGATGGCTTTATCTGTTACTGGGAAAGGCTTAATCGTTGGGTCATCAAATCTTATTGAGATATGCCAGCGTCCAGAAGGATGTAATCTGACTGTTACTGTACTTGGGTCACAAGCTTCTGGGATTTGTCTTGACCATCGAATAGGTAAAGGTTCTGTGCATTTGGCTAAATAGATTTGTTTGTCTTTAAATTTAAAGGCTGATTTGGTAAATTCGGCACTTCCTCCCTGATGTTTTTTCTTAAAGTTAGGATACTTAGTACGACCAGCAAAGAAGTTAGTGAAAGCTGTTTGTAAATGTCTTAACCCTTGTTGTAAAGGTACACAGCTTACCTCATTGAGAAAGTTTAATTCTTCTTGCTTTTTCCAATCGGTTAGCATTGAAGAAGTTTGAACATATCCTACTCTTTCTTGTCTTTCGTACCATGCTTGTGTTCGTTCGTGGAGAGCTTTGTTGTAAACTAATCTTACACAGCCCAATGTGCGCCGCAATAGCGACTCTTGTTCGGGTGTTGGGTAAAATCGGAACGAATAGGCTTTTTCCATACCTCACATTCTAGCATATATCGTGTAAATGCGCTAATATTTAACAGTAAAGCCGTCGTAGAACGGCGGGGTTTCAGACCCAAATTTTCGATGATAAGTAGTCGTGCAAAATTAATTTCTTGGTTAGGATAGGCAAAAGGCAATAGGCAAAAGCTTTATCGAAATGTGTAATTAATTTTGCTTAGGTACTTAATGAGTCGCCAAAAAGCTCTAGACTACAATTTTGGCAATAATTGGTCGTAGGATTGGATCATTCTTTCGTAAGTAAAGCGAGTGGCATTGATAAAACCTTTTTGCCTCAAATCTTCCAGGCGATCGGGAGCGAGAAGATTTTCTGCAATAATAGTAGCGGCAGCCTCGTGTTCGGTGGGATCGAAATACACTGCCGCATCGTCAGCGATAACAGTCATGGGGAGACGATTGGAGGTAAAGACGGGACAACCACAGGATTGAGCTTCAATCACGGGAACACCGAATCCTTCCTGAAAGGAGGGAAAAATTAAAGCAGTTGCTAGGCAATAAAAGGCGCGTAAGTCATCATCAGAGACGGTTCCTAATTCGATTACTTGTGCGGACAAGTTATTCTGATTAACAAATTCTCGCATATCTGGCAGCAAAAGTTTTCCCATCAGGATCAATCGGCAATTTTCCAGACCAGAGAAAGTGATTAACCTCTTGAATATTTTCAGCAATCCCAATCGATTTTTATACCATTGGCGGCCTCCGACATGAATTAGCCAAGGATAATCACGGTTGATATTAAATTTGCCCACCAGAGCTACTGCTGCTGCTTTTGTCATCGGACTGTATCCCTGATTCAAGCAATCCTCAATTACTTCCGTTTGTTCGGGAGCAATTTTAGTTAAACGGAGAACATCGGCACGAGTAGCTTCGGAAGAACAGACAACATATTTAGCCTGTTTTAATCCTCGCAAAATCATCGCCTGATACTGTTTTCCCGTCCAACTGGTGGGATTTTCAGGAATTTCTCCTAGGGCGGAACGGATGGCCAGCAGATCATGACAGATGATAAAATATTTGCGATCTTTTAGATAGGGAGTTAAATAGGATAAAGCTTGATCACAAATGCAGACGATATCAGCCCAATCAAGCTGCTGACGTAACTGCACTGGGAAAATAATTAACTTATCGATGTACCCTAACCACTTGCCGATTCCCTGGGGAGAAGGCTTCAGTTGACCGAAAATAGGCTGTGCTTGCACTCGCCGAATTTCGTGTCCTTTTTGTCTGAGTCCTTTCTCCACTAAACCGACAAAACGATTAATACTAATCTGCCGATCGTTGACGTAATTTCCTACTATTAAAACTTTCATGATTAGGCTCCAAAAAATCAATTTTTATAGCGGTAAAACCCTCTAACAGTCTCGAGGGAAATTTCGGGGTTAAGAAATAATATTAGTCCTGCAAAATTTCCTCGTATCTTTGTCCCGCTCGCTCCCAGGTGTACTCCGATTCCACCATCGCCCGGGCATTATGGGACAGTTGTTCTCGCACAGAAGGATCATCGAACAACCTAGAGATCGCTGCAACGTACTCAGCAACACTATTAGCCCGCAGCGCCCTAGGGGGAATTCCCGCTGCTGCCACCGTTAAACCCTCTAAACCGCGATCGCTGGCGACAATCGGAATCCCCGCGGCCATGGATTCTAGAGTTTTAGTCTTGATTCCCAATCCCACCCGCAGGGGAACCACACAAACGGTTCCTCGGTGTAAATATTCCACTGTCGAGGGAACGGTTCCCGTCACCCTCACACCGGGATACTTGGCCAGTTCGAGAACTTCCGGTGCTGGGTTGGCCCCCACTAGGGTTAAAGTGGTGTCGGGATATCGCTGTTGAATGACTGGCAGGACTTCTAAAACAAAAAAACGGGCGGCATCGATATTATGGGTGGAACTCATGGCACCGACAAAGACCAATTTATGACCGCCGGGATCCCGAGGACGATAGGGAAACAGGGCTAAATCCACGCCATTAGGCACGATATCCACCCGTGCATCCGGGAGGATTTTTAATAATTGTTCGCGATCATAATCGGTAGTGGCCACCAATTGCGAAAACTTGGCACAGTAACGTTTTTCGTACTGATAGAGTAGGGGCAGATAGAGAAAATCCCGCAGGGGATAGGTGGAGGCTCCTCTATCCAAATGATTGCGTGTCCAACCATACACGGAACTGTGAATATCTACTACGGTTTTGACTCGCTGACGGTATTCTGGCCGAATAAAAATCTCGCTGATACTCTGAGCGCAGATAATTACATCACATTTTTGCTGCTCGACGTATTCATCTATTCGCTCTTGAATTAGCGGCGAACGATAACTAAGAACACTAGCAGGGGTCATCTGTACTATTGCCTCCAGAAAGCGCCCTGTTTGACCGATTAGTTTTGTCAGTCCCTTGCCTGGTTCGGGAATTTCCTGGGGCGGAAATAAGACAAGATGATTGGTAAAGGTTTTTAATTCTTCGATCTGAGTTTCCGTGACATTTTCTACCCGACGAGCAAACAGGGTGACATCGTGGTTTTGGTGAAGACATTTGATCAGGTTAAAAGTTCTCCCCTCCGTTGCCCCGCGACTAGGTGGATAGGGAAAGTTATTGCAAAAAAGGACTAATATTCTCATAATTCTGGTTCGGCAGCGGTTTTTGACAATAATTCTACCGTTTCCTTTAGTTGGCTATATACGGGAATCTCAACTGGGTATTTCTCGATCTCCCCAAAAGTGACTTTTCCTCGCCCTGTTAAGAGTAATACGGGCTGACAACCAGCTTCTAGGGCGCATTCTAGATCACTGGGCGCATCGCCGATGAACAACGAGCCGGCTAAGTCAATTCCGTATTGCTGGGCGGCTGTCAGCAGCAGATAGGGGGAGGGTTTGCGGCAGGGACAACCTTCGTCGGGATGGTGCGGGCAGATGGCAAGATCGTGAAAATGCACGCCCAATTGTCGGTATTCCTCAATCATACGCCCGTGAATCGCCGCCAAATCGTCCCAAGTGAAATAGCCCCTAGCAAGTCCCGATTGATTGGTGATGATGATCAGCAGATAACCCGCATCCTGCCACTGTTTTAAGGCAGCCGCTGCCCCGGCGGGAATGCTCACCTGTTCTGGTTTGCTCAGATAGGGAATATAGTCAATAACTACCCCATCTCGATCGAGAAATAAGGCTTTGTTCTTTTTTGCTCTATCTTCGCTTTCGCGGTCAGAATTGCCAAGATGTGGCGGAGACGGGTATTTCTGGTGGCCGTCATTGACGGAAATTGCGGGGAAAGGATTCATTATGTGGGACTTTTTCGAGTCGGGGACTAGAATTCTCAGTTCTTCTGTCAGAGACGAGAGCTTGAACCGATGGACAGACAAAATTCGAGGGATTGTCGCGATTTGTGCTAGTTTTCTCGGCTAAATTGCTTCTCTTTACTATCTAGATGTCAGGGTATAGCAATCAGGGCATATTATACGCCGTCAGGCCTTTGGGCTTTTGATTATATCGGCGGTATTGTCAGGAATTGTTAACATTTTTGTCCAGCCAAACAAAAGGCCAAGACTGGCAAAGGTTGAACCCCCGCTCAGAAATCCCTCGTCTCGGCCAGAATAGATCAAAAGTTTATTCACAAACAAAACAAATTGTGCTAGGGTTGGGGCGTTTGTGGTATATTCCCAGAATAACTGGCAAAAAATCACTCTTTTGACTTGATCGCTCTAGGTTTTTCTAGAACTATCATTGGCCTGTTTTTCTTGTCCTGTGATCAATTCTACCGTGCTAGGGGTTTTATACCCAATTAATGGAGAGCGATTCTCGTCTTTTGATACTATTCAATATAATGACAGAATGATTGAGAGTTAAATTTATTCAACTAATAAAAATTGGAAAATCAAACCTATGCCAATGGTGGAAAAATCAAACAAAAAATTGGATAGTTTCCAGAGTGATCCGTCTCTGTCAATTTTAATCAAGACTGAATTGGAGGAAGCTTATGTCCTGAAAAAAAACCTACTAACCGAGACAAAATATCTAGAAAAAATCCAAGAGATTTGCCAAGTATGTATCAATGCTTATCGCAATAACCACAAAGTATTAGTGGCTGGTAATGGAGGCAGTGCCGCCGATGCTATCCATTTTGGCGGTGAGCTGCACGGCCGATTTCTGAAAGAAAGACAGTCTTTGCCAGTTCGCGTCCTCAATAGCGATATCGCCAGTTTAACAGCGATTGCCAACGATTATGGCTACGAATATATTTTTAGCCGCCAGATAGAAGCGGAAGGAAACCCTGGCGATGTGTTTATCGGTATTTCCACTTCGGGAAATTCCGCTAATATCCATCAAGCTCTCAAAGTTTGTCAAGTAAAAGGTCTCACTAGCATCGGTTTAACTGGGGCGAAGGGATTAGCTCTAGAGCAAAAAACCGATTATTGTTTGATGATTCCTAGTATCAGTACCCCGCGCATTCAAGAAGGTCATGGTTTTGTTCTCCATACTATTTGTTTAGCGATCGAAGAAGCGCTCTTTCCTAACTAAAATCTCCTAGCAAAAAATCAACCTAAACAGCCTACCTATGATCATCAGAACCAAAGCTCCTTTAAGATTAGGTTTAGGTGGTGGCGGCACCGATGTGGAGCCCTACTGTAGTCTTTATGGGGGTTACGTTCTCAACGCTACTATCGATCTCTATGCCTACTGTACAGTCACGGAAATTACTGACAAACAAGTCATTTTTGTTGCCGCCGATCGAGGAGAACAACAAATAGAAACCCTCCAGTTTCCTCTCCTCTATAACGGCGTTCTCGATCTGCATAAAGCGGTCTATAATCGTTTGATTAAAGACTTTAATCAAGGGCAACCTTTGCCGCTGCAAATCACTACCTTTTCCGATGCGCCGGCTGGTTCGGGATTAGGTTCTTCTTCTACCCTAGCGGTAGCCATGGTTAAAGCCTTTGTGGAACTGTTAAAATTACCCCTAGGTGAGTATGATATCGCCCATTTAGCCTACGAGATCGAACGAATTGATCTAAGCTGGTTAGGGGGCAAACAGGATCAGTACGCTGCCACTTTTGGCGGTTTTAATTTTATGGAATTTTATGAACAAGATCGAGTCATAGTTAATCCTTTGCGGATTAAAAATTGGGTGATCAATGAATTGGAAGTCTCTCTGATCCTCTACTATACAGGCATTTCTCGCTACTCATCTCAAGTAATTGAGGATCAAATTCAGAATGTCCAAGAAAAAAATGAACAAGCGATCACCGCTACCCATCAACTCAAAAAAGAGGCAATTCTCTTTAAAGAAGCACTGCTTAAATCAGATTTTATGGGGATAGCAGAAATTCTGAGAACTTCTTGGGAAGCGAAAAAGAAATTATCCAAATTAATTAGTAATCCGCAGATTGATCGCATTTATCGGGTAGCTAGGGAAACCGGGGCCTATTCAGGCAAAATATCAGGAGCTGGTGGCGGTGGTTTTATTATCTTTATGGTCGATCCTACCAAGAAAATCGAAGTAATAAAAGCTTTGAAATCAGAAGGAGGCCAAGTGATTAATTTTCATTTTACCAAATACGGAACCCAAGCATGGACATTATAGCAAACCAAGCATCAACGGGGAAGGATTATCCCTGTAACCCTAAAAATAGTTTTTAAAAGATTGGCAATAATTCAAATTTTTGAGGTGTATCTATGGATGTAATTATTCTGGCGGGTGGGTTAGGAACTAGGTTGCGATCAGTCATCAACAGTTTACCAAAACCTATGGCTCCCGTTGCCGACAGGCCTTTTTTAGAATATCTATTAGATTACCTAATCTCTCAAAAAATTACCAACAAATTTTTAGTTTCTGTGGGCTATGAACATCAGAAAATTATCGATCATTTTGGTTATAAATACAAGGAATACGAGCTAACTTATTTGATAGAAGATACACCCTTGGGAACTGGAGGAGCAATCCGGTTGGCACTCAATAAAATTGAAACCGAACAAGCATTAATTGTCAACGGAGATACCTTGTTTAATGTCAATTTATCCGCCTTAATTAATTTACATAGTCAAAAGAAATCCCTGATAACTGTTGCTCTGAAGCCGCTAACTGACTTTGATCGTTATAATAATGTTATGCTAGACGATGACCAAAAAATTATCGGGTTTGAATCCAAAAAATATCAAGATAAGGGCTATATTAATGGCGGCATATATTGTGCAGGGAAAAACATATTATCCAGCTTTGATCTGCCATCAAAATTTTCTTTTGAGGACGACTTTCTCAAAGTTTATACCGAGAAAATTCCCATGTATGGCTTGATTTCTGACGAATATTTTATTGACATAGGCATTCCCCAAGATTACAATAAGAGTCAACAAGAATTACCATCTCTCATCTGAAAAGTATTTTTTTGAGAGAGTCTTGGTAGTCACCTAAGTTCAGCAAATTTGTGTTGGTATCGTCAAATTATTTCTCAATAAATTCACCAGAGATGCTTGCTAGTTTCAATCAACCGATATTATCTATTATTAGCCCGACCATCGGAAATTTTTCCGAATATTGGTTACAACAACTTTTATCCGTGCAGGGAAACGTAGAATTTATCTTAGTTTACCCTCCCGGCACAACTGCGGCCTTCATAACTGACCCACGAGTAAAAATTTTATACAGTCTCTACAAAGGAGAAACACCTCAAAGAGCCTTCGGTTTAATGAACGCCACTGGTCAGTATATACTGGCTTTAGATGATGATGACTTCGTGCATCCGGATGTTGTATCCCTAACTCTTGAATACTTTGAGAAATTTCCTCAGAGTTGGATGCTGCGTTTGTTTAAAGAAAAAATAAACTACTTAGATGAAGAAAAAATTAAAAGACCTTGGCAGCAATTGCCATCTCTTGAGCAACTTAGGATTGCCAGAAAAAGAGAAGATTCCTATCAGGATTTGATAGAGGTTCCCATTGCTCCTCTAGAAAATCATTTTGATATAAAAGTTGCTCTCTGGCCCTACGCTAAGAGAAAAGACATTCATGGAAGTCATGTGGAACCTTTTAATAATACCATTTGGAAAAGTCCAGCAGTTAAAGAAGCTCTCACAGAAATGTTTCAAGGGACAAGAATGGCGGAACTTTTAACTTGGTTGCCTCTTTGGGGATTAGATAGGGCAATCGGACTATATATTCAAGCTAAATTTTTTCAAACAGGTGCTTGTATTGGTCATTGGATGCCCGAACCTGGTCAAATCAGATATATTGTTAGGCCTTATTCCTTAAAAACAGTGCGATTGTTAGTGTTGGTAGAGATGTTGTTAGTGAAACAATTTCCCCAGTATGGCTACTTTTGGAATCTATTTTTTGAAGAATTTTACAACGGTGTGAAAATTAAAATTAGGCAAATATTTAAAAAGCTAAATTAAGGTTAACAGCTAAAAAATAGGAAGCAAGTCTTAATACTTACTTACTTGGGAGATTACAGATAGACTGATATTTCATACCTCTTTACCCAAGCGAGAACGAATAAAGATTCGCGGCACATTTAAGATGTTGGGAATAACGAGATTCCACATATATCCGTACTGGGGAAAACGTCTGATTAAGTAAAGTTCAGAAAGTACACCATAACGATTAAATCGTATGTATTCAGGTGGATTATTTTCAATACGAATTTGTTCTGGCATCGGTAAGAGATGACCAATAATTTTGCCTTTTCCTTGCTCAAAAAACTTCGCTTGTATAGCTAGTCCCAAAACTCGATCAAGACACCAAAAGGGAATATACTTAAACGGACCCATAAAAGGCATTAACCCCACCAGATCCTTCAGGGTTTCCTGTGCTATAGAAGTTTTCCAAACCTTCTTGTCAAAATTCTCTGTATGCGGACCTCGATGATCTCTTCTTCCTCTAAAAATACACATTACATCAAATTTATTATCGATAGGAGTAATGGGAATTTCCAATAGGTAGTTGCCTTGTTCGTATAGCTTAGAGTTACCTTGAGACCTACCACAAACTTCTAGTTTTTCGATCGGTTTTGGTGAGAGCCAAGGAGCTTCTAGAATTTCTTTTTTACCAAATTCAACATCTTTCCGGCTAAGTCTCATGACCCAACTATCAGGAAATCGGGAAAAGTATTGACGGCTAATTTCTGAAATGTCGGGATTGATATACTCATCACAATTAATTGTCAATGTATAGGGAGCGGTAGCATTGATCAAACCTGTGGCACGTTGAATAATTTCTCCCCGCAAGGGACTGACTATTTGCTGTACCCTAGGGTCGGAAGTGGGATACTTAGGGGCTCCCGGTGGATGAACCAAGATAAATTCTACTTCTCCCTTGACCTCGGTCAGCGCATTAAACCAGTGGTCAGCGAATCCTTCTCTAGTGGGAATAACAATTGATAGGCTTGGTGTTGACACCTTGTCCATGATAAAAAAATTTTTTCTCTATTTTTTGATGCCATTGTATCATAGTTCTCTGGCAACAAGGAAAATTTCTGGAAGATCAGAAGGCTGAGAGATCAAGAGTGGGAATTCAAGAGAAATAAAATCGATATTCAACTTGTTTACCATCCTAAAAACTGATTTCTAGGTTTTTTAACCCACATTCCGCACCTTCAACTGTCACATAAGCTGTCCCCCTCCAGAGACTTGAGTAAAAATACTTAGCTGGTGAAGGTTTTCTCGGCACCAGCTAGGGGGGTCTTGAAACCCCTAATTATGAAAAAATAGGAATTGTTGGAAAACTGAGACGAGTGGACTGTTCGACCAGGAATCAATCAACAGAAATTGAAGTCAAAAATCTAGACCATCTGGGATTAGTAGCCGGAATTATCGATGAAATAGGAATCGTTGAAATTATCAACGAACAAGTCTCAATTGAGCGAGGAGAA
>NZ_JADBUZ010000213.1:0-3150 GCF_020245305.1 Microcystis sp. M20BS1
AAGGTTACATGATATCAGCCAGACTTGGAAACTATCTCATCAAATTAGTCCCCCCATAGAACCCCCTTGAGCCATCTTGCACACTTTTCTCTTTTTGTCAAATTTTATGTTAAGAAAGATGTGACTAATGGATAGCTTAAAAAGGGGGGAGAATTTAGTATCTGGGGAAATTTATCTAAATTTCGTTAAAATTATGATAGAAGGAATAGATCAGAAAAATGATGAATGAAAACTACCCGCTACTTTGAAGAACAAGTCTTGGTCAAAAGACCCTATCTTAAGCGAGAATGGTGTCAACAGGCTATTCAGAATCCAGTTAGACGAGAAATAGAACCAAACGGACGCATTCGTCATTGGTTATACATTCCCGAATTAGGAAAATACTTGCGAGTTGTCACTCTAGATGATGGAGAAACCATTCATAACGCCTTCCCAGATCGTAACTTTAAGGAGTAAAAAATGAAATTTAGTTATTATCCTGAAACCGATTCTCTATACATTAGCCTATCAGAAAAAACAAGCACCGATTCTCAAGAAATCGCCCCTGATATTGTTTTAGATTTTGATAGCGAAGGAAAATTAGTTGGAATTGATATTGATCAAGCTAGTCAAATTGTTGATTTAACTCGTTTAGAAACTGAATCTTTCCCCCTTAATTCTGTTATTTTAGCTCAATCAAAATAGTCTATATTAGAATCAAATAGCCAAAGAGATAACAAGGGCTAAAATCTCCATTTCTTTACCCGATGAACTGGTTAATTACCTAAACCAGAAAGTAGAAGATAAAAGCATTTTCATCGCCTCAATTTTACAACAATGGCGACAACAACAAGAAGCAGAAGAACTCGCCCAAGCTTTTTTAGCAGTAGATGAACTAGAATTAGGATGGACTGACGAATGGCAAACAGCAGCGATTATCAACTCGGAAGCATTATGGCTGAAGTAAAACTTAAATCCAAGCATCTAAACTCCTTAAAAAGAATTATTGAAGACGCATTAACCGAAAGACTGCAAGAACTTCAAGAAGGAATTAAGCGCACTCAATAACGAATAACTTTTTTTGAAAATAAGTATCAAATGCAGACACAAGAATTTCTCAGACGATTTGAAAACAATGAATTGCAGCATACCTTAGACTTTGATGAATGGATGGGAGAATCTTGGATGCTAGAAGCTTTACTGCAAGACAAAGAAGAAATTGAGGAGATAGAATTTGTTGATTAATGACTATTTTTAAGAGATTAGACATCTCATTGAAGCTTGTCCAATAGTTCAATTTTATAACCTCATCACTGATAGTAGAAGTCTTTATGTAGGGTTTGCTGAAAAAGTACGGGCGAAGCATTCGGATAGAAAATCTACGGTTTCACCAATAGGTTATTGCCCGAATGCTTCGCCCCTACAGGACGCGGGCCGATGAAGACGCAAGGTTTTGAACGACGATTCTCTCAAAATCTTGCACCTGTTTCGCAAAATAGGCCCCTAAAACCCTTACCTCGTCTATATTTCACATTTATTCAGCAAGCCCTAATTACACTCTTTGAAAAAGTTTCTTTATTTCGACAGTAGCTGTCAGTATCTCCCGTAATTGTAGCGTTTAGAAATGCCTAATCTTAACCAATTAACAAAGCGAGAAAGTATTAGCAACCCTTCTCGCTTTATTATAACTAAACCAACGCCTCCACAGCTTGCGGAACTACTGCCGTCTCGGTCGTGGTCGTGGGATTTTCCCCTAGGTAAATTCCCAAAGAACGGGCTGTTTTGACGATAAAACCATTAGGATCCACGGGATAGGCACAGCGATGCTCTTGATGACATTGTTTGATAATTTTGATCACTGGTTTCAGAGGCAGACTACGCACTTGTCCCCCGCGCCAAATCACCACGCGATCGAGTTTACCCTGTTCGATTAATTCTACGGCCTTAATGCCGAAAGCCGTGGCTAACAGTCGATCCATGGCCAAAGGAGGACGACTTCTTTGCAGGTGTCCCAAAGACATGGCCCGCACATCCATGGAATTGAGATAACAGAAGACGGGATCGGTAACGCACAAAGAGCGAGTTTTGTCAAATATTAATTTTTCTAAATAATCGGCAATATACTTCTCTTTTTGGTTATCTTCGTTTTTAACACCCTCAGAAATCACAATAAGAGCGAATTTACGACCTTGAGCGCGTAATTCTGCCAAATGACGACAACAACCGTCGATAATTGCGGGAGTGAGAGCCGGGGTTAATTCGGGAATAAAAATCGCATCGGCCCCCCCGGCAATTCCGGCATGAAGGGCTAAATGACCGGCATCTCTACCCATCACCTGCACAATCATCACCCTTTCGTGACTAGCGGCGGTAAAGGTGAGATCATACAAAGCTTGAGTGACGATATCCACGGCAGTGGTAAAACCGACGGACCATTCCGTATAGGGAACGTCATTATCGATGGTTTTGGGAACCGCGATAATATTCCAGTTGCCTTTCTGGGCGAGATCGTAGATGATATCGATGCTCCCATCGCCCCCAACGACGATCAGGGCATCTAATCCCAGCATTTCGTATCCTTGCAGGATTTTCGTGGCAATTTCTGGGTTTTCGGGATGTCCTTTGCTCAAAGAACCCAAGACACTACCACTAAGAAACTGCAAAACGTCTAATCCTTTCAAGACCCCGGGTAGGTTATAGCCATGCTGAGTCAGGATCAAATCTTGGGGGTGATATTTTCCCTCGGCAATCTGCATAAAACCGTCGGTCCCGTAGGGAATGCCGTACACATCCCAACCCTTGAGTTTTGATGATTTCACCACGGCACGAATTACCGCGTTTAACCCCGGGCAATCGCCACCACTGGTAAGAATACCGATTTTTTTCTTTTGATTCTCGTTCATAGTTATATCCTCCTGGATTTTTTTGTCAGTTATCAGTTATCAGTGATCAGATGTAAGTTTTCAGTTTTCAGTTAAGTAGCTGGTTATAATTAAATTAAAAATCGATTTTAGGTTCGATCCCCCCTGCCCCCCTTGATAAGGGGGGTGCCGATCCCCCCTGCCCCCCTTGATAAGGGGGGTGCCGATAGGCGGGGGGATCCCCCTTGATAAGGGGGGTGCCGATCCCCCCTGCCCCCCTTGATAAGGGGGGTGCCGATAGGCGGGGGAT
>NZ_JADBUZ010000214.1:0-27586 GCF_020245305.1 Microcystis sp. M20BS1
TAATTAAATTAAAAATGGATTTTAGGTTCGATCCCCCCTGCCCCCCTTGATAAGGGGGGTGCCGATAGGCGGGGGGATCTGAAAGTTTTCAATACCTACCTACTTAAATATTGACATTTGCCGTTAAATTAGTCAGCAATCTGCTTAGATAAAGATAAATAGCTGTTTATAATTAAATTAAAAATGGATTTTAGGTTCGATCCCCCCTGCCCCCCTTGATAAGGGGGGTGCCGATAGGCGGGGGGATCTGAAAGTTTTCAATACCTACCTACTTAAATATTGACATTTTCTGTTAAATTAGTCAGCTTATCGCGCCAAATTTGCTAACCATGCCTTCCAGCAATCAAACCCCAGAAAACCAATCGCGTGAACTGATTGATGAACAATTGCTTCAAGCGGGATGGTCTGTCCAAGATAAAAAAGAAATCAACTTCAATACCAGTTTGGGAGTGGCTATCAGGGAATATCCAACCGATAGCGGATTCGCTGATTATGTCCTGTTTGTGGATAGAGAACCCGTCGGTATTATTGAGGCCAAACGAGAGGAAAAAGGCTTCTGTTTAACGGTGGCGGAGGAACAATCAAACAAATACGCTAATAGTAAGCTGAAATATATCAATAACCAGCCCCTTAACTTTATTTACGAAAGCACAGGCAAGCTGACGCGCTTTACCAATCGCCGCGACCCGAAACCTCGTTCCCGTCTTGTTTTTTCCTTTCACCGACCGGAAACCCTGCAAGAATGGCAAGATAAACCCAAAAGCTTGCGGGATAAACTGCAAGATATTCCCCCCCTTGAGCCGAATGGACTAAGAGAATGTCAAATTAAAGCTATTACCAACTTAGAAGCCTCCTTTAAGCGAAATTTTCCCCGGGCCTTGCTGCAGATGGCCACGGGAAGCGGCAAAACCTTCACCGCTATTACCGCTATTTATCGCCTCCTAAAGTTTGCCGATGCCAAACGGGTGTTATTTCTAGTCGATACCAAAAACTTAGGAGAACAAGCTGAACAGGAGTTTATGAATTTTGTTCCCAATGATGATAACCGAAAATTTACCGAACTTTACAACGTTCAGCGATTATCCTCCAGTTATCTGGCCAAAGATGCTCAGGTCTGCATCTCAACCATTCAAAGACTCTATTCTATCCTTAAAGGGGAAAGTCTCGATGAGGCTGCCGAACAAACCAACCCGAATGAATTAGTACAAGGGAAACAACCCGTCCCCGTGGTCTATAATCCGAAAGTTCCTCTTGAATTCTTCGATTTTATCGTCATCGATGAGTGTCATCGCTCGATTTACAACGTTTGGCAACAGGTTTTATTATATTTCGACGCTTTTCTGATTGGTTTAACCGCCACTCCCGACGTGCGGACATTTGCCTTTTTCCATGAAAATGTAGTTAGTGAATACAGCTACAAACAAGCGGTAATGGACGGCGTAAACGTAGATTATCAAGTCTATACTATAGAAACGGAGATAACCAAGAATGGCGGGCGTATTCTCAGGGAATACATCGAAAAAAGGGAAAAATTAACCCGTGAAAAACGCTGGGTACAACCGGACGAGGATATTGTCTATACCGGCAAGCAACTTGACCGAGATGTGGTCAATCCCAGCCAAATACGCCAAATTATCCGCACCTTTCGCGATAAACTGCCAGAATTATTTCCCCATCGCCAAGAAGTCCCGAAAACCCTGATTTTTGCCAAGGATGACAGCCATGCTGACGATATTATTCAGATAGTCCGGGAAGAATTTAGCGAAGGGAACGATTTCTGCAAAAAAGTTACCTATAAATCGCCAGAAGACCCGAAATCCGTGCTTTCTCAGTTCAGAAATGATTTTAATCCCCGTATCACCGTCACAGTCGATATGATTGCCACGGGAACCGATGTTAAACCCCTTGAGTGTTTAATTTTTATGCGGGATGTCAAATCTCGAAACTACTACGAACAGATGAAAGGACGAGGTACACGCACCCTTGACCATGATGGTCTCAAAAAAGTCTCTCAATCCGCCCTTTCTGCCAAAACTCACTTTATTATCATCGATGCTGTCGGTGTGGAACAATCAGCCAAAACCGATAGCCGGCCCCTGGAAAGAAAATCCAGTGTCCCCTTAAAAGACCTGATGATGGGCATTATGATGGGAACAGACGATAGCGATGCCTATATCTCCCTAGCCTGTCGTTTTGCGCGATTAGAACGACAAATCACGCCAAAAGAAGCTGAAAAGATAAAAGAAATCACCGGAGGGGCAACTTTGGGAGATATGGCCAAAGCCCTGCTTAATGCCACAGACCCCGATAATATTGAGGATAGGGCCAAAGAAACCTATCAAACCACAAATCCGACCCCAGAACAGTTAAAAGCGGCGGAAAAAGCCCTTACTCGTGCGGCTGCCGGCTATTTGACTGGGGAATTGAGTCATTACCTTGAGAATGTGCGGAAAGTACACGAACAGTACATAGATACTCAGAATCTGGATAGGGTGACATTCTCAGGATGGAGTGAAGCGCAACGGATAGACAATCAAGCCCTAATAAATGACTTTACAGCCTTTATTGAGGCAAATAAGGACGAAATCACCGCCCTGCGTATCCTCTATAACCTGCCCTATCAACAGCGTCCCGTCACCTATAAAATGGTCAAGGAAGTCTTAGATATTCTCAAAAAAGACCGCCCCAACCTAGCGCCAGTGAGAGTATGGGCAGCCTATCAACAGATAGAAGCGGTGCCAAGCAATCCCACCAGTGAGTTAACGGCGTTAATTGCCCTAATCCGGCGTGTTATTGGCTTAGATGAGGTTTTAACCCCCCATGAAAAACGCATCGATAAAGCTTTTCAAACTTGGGTTTTTCAAAAACAGGCGGGCGCATCAGTAAAATTCAATCAAGAACAGATGCAATGGCTACGGGCAATCAAGGAACATATTATCAGTTCTTTTGCCTTAGAGCGAGAGGATTTGGACTATACCCCTTTTGATAGTATGGGGGGAATCGGTAAACTCCATCAGCTTTTTGGCGATGAGATGGAGGCTATTATCGAGGAATTAAACATCGCTTTAGTGGCATAAAATATGACTGTAACTTTAACCCAACATATTGCCATAAACCCTGATATTCGTAATGGCAGACCGCATATTGTCGGCAGTCGCATAACGGTGGCTGAAATTGCCATTATGTATCTGAAAATGGCGCAATCTTTGGAATTAATAGCAGGGAAATATCATCTTTCTCTGGCTTCGGTTTATGGAGCTATGTCTTATTATTACGAGCATCAAGGGGAAATTGACCAGCAAATGGCTGAAGATGAAGCGTTTGCCGATGAATTTCAAAAAAATCATCCTTCTCAGTTACAAGAAAAATTGAGGGCTTTGCGGGGTGAATAAACGGATTCGCTATCATTTAGATGAAAATGTTGACCCTGATGTTGCCTTAGCCCTTCGTAGTCAGGGAATTGAGGTAACGACAACTTTTGAGATGAATATGGCAGGCACATCCGATGCGGTACAATTAGCATTTGTGAAGCAGGAAAAACGGGTGATTGTTACCCATGACACGGATTTTCTCAAGATTGCAAGTCAAGACAATACCCATTATGGCATCGCTTTTTGTAAGAAGGGCAGTCGTTCAATTGGAGAGATTATCCGTAATTTGATATTAATTTATGAGGTGATGTCTCCTGAAGAAATGCACGGTATTGTCGAGTATTTATGACTTAACCATTGCTGAATTTAAGAAATTACTATGAAAACACTCACAAAATCACCCGCAGAAAATTATCTGATACTACACCCCATTAGTTGGCAAACCTTTGGGCGAATCTGCGAGGAATTAAGCCAAAATTCGAGTAAGCGTCTGACCTATAATCAGGGATATTTGCAGATTATGAGTCCTTTAATGGAACATGAGAACAATAACTGGTTTATTTCCCGTCTTGTCTTTATCATGGCAGAAGAATGGGATTTAAACATTAAAAGTGTCGGTTCTCTAACCCTGAAAAGAGATGATATTCAAAAAGGAATTGAGCCGGATGCTTGTTTTTACCTCAAAAATGAACCGGAAGTCAGAAATAAGTTATCAATCGACCTTAACCAAGGAGATAAACCCCCAGATTTAGCGATAGAAATTGATATTACCAGTGGTTCCCTCGATAAATTCCCCATTTATGCCGCCTTAGCCGTGCCGGAAATCTGGCGATATGATGGGAATAACCTCCGGTTTTATGGATTGAATCAGGAAACAAACGGTTATGAAGAAATAACCGAAAGTTTAGCCTTTCCCCTCTTAGATATAACCCTAATTCCTTCATGGCTAGAACAAAGGTTTATCATCGGAGAAACAGCCACCTTAAAGCAAGTGAGACAATGGATAAAAGAACAAATTAAGGAGTAAATATGACCTTACAAGATGTGATGGAATTAGCCAACTTAAATTATTCAGATTTACCCCCGGGGTGGACTAAATCAGCTATTAAAGAATTGATCGGTCATGATGGTATATTCTGTGATGGTGATTGGGTAGAGTCAAAAGATCAGGATCCTAATGGTGAAGTAAGGTTAATTCAGCTTGCTGACATTGGAGATGGATTTTTTAAGGATCAATCAGATAGGTTTTTAACTTTTAAAAAATCTATTGAATTGAATTGTACTTATCTACAAAAAGGAGATATTTTAGTAGCAAGACTTCCTGATCCTTTGGGACGTGCTTGTATTTTCCCTTTAAGTGGAATCAAAAAATTTGTTACAGTTGTAGATGTTTGTATTATTAGGAATAATAGCAACTTCATTAATTCACAATACTTGCTATATTTGATCAATTCTCCTCAAACTAGATTAGAGGTCGATAAATATAAAAGTGGTTCTACCAGAAAAAGAATTTCAAGGAAAAACTTTGCTAAAATTCAATTTCCAATTGCTCCCCTACCTGAACAACATCGAATTGTCGAGAAAATTGAAGAATTATTCTCAGAATTAGATAACGGGGTTGCATCCCTGAAAAAAGTGCTAGAACAACTAAAAACCTACCGTCAAGCAGTGTTAAAATGGGCATTTGAGGGCAAATTAACCGAAAAATGGCGCAACACACATCAAGACAGTCTAGAGGATGCCGATACCCTATTAGAACAGATTAAAGCTGAAAGAAAACGCCATTATCAGCAACAATTAGAGGACTGGAAACAAGCACTTAAAGAATGGGAAAATAACGGCAAGGAAACTAAAAAACCCACCAAACCCCAACAGCCAAAAGATTTACCTCCCCTCACCAAAGAAGAATTAAGCAATTTACCCAGTTTACCTAATGGGTGGATGTGGGTGAAATTGGGTTACATGACGATAGGAACGGAATATGGAACATCATCAAAATCACAAAAAGAAGGAAAAATTCCTGTTCTTAGAATGGGTAACATCCAAAACGGAATTATAGATTGGTCTGACCTTGTTTTTACAAGTAATGAAGACGAAATTAGACAGTACCTTCTTCAGGAGAATGATGTTCTATTTAACCGAACAAATAGTCCTGAATTAGTAGGAAAGACAGCTATATACTCAGGAAAAGTACCTGCTATTTTTGCTGGATATTTAATTAGAATTAATCAAATTAACTCTATTGTAAATGCTAAATACTTGACTTATTTTCTTAACAGCACAATAGCCAAGAATCATGGTAATAAAGTAAAAACCGATGGGGTGAATCAATCCAATATTAATGGTGAAAAATTATGTAACTATCCTTTTCCTTATATTTCCCTCCAAGAACAAACGCAAATCGTGCAAGAAATCGAATCAAGATTATCAGTATGTGACCAATTAGAAGCCACCCTCACCGAGAACTTAGACAAAGCAGAGGCATTGCGCCAAAGCATCTTAAAACGGGCCTTTGAGGGGAAACTCGTACTATGATTAGGAATGATTAAATGAGAACTATGATTGAGGGATTGATGGGATGCTCAATTCAAAAACTTTTGATATTCGTAGCAAAATCTAATCATAGCCAATCAAAAAATCACATAAATCACAGTACGGGTGGTTAGAAAAATTATGCGACCCGTAGTAAAATCTAATCATAGCCAATCAAAAAATCGTATCAAGTCAATAGCATGAGTTACGTTTCTTCTAAATATCCAGACAGCGAATTAACAGGTAAAATAATCGGTTGTGCCATGGAAGTACACCGCATACTAGGAAACGGCTTTCAGGAAAAAATCTATCAACGCGCCTTAGCCATAGAAATGACATATCAAGGAATTTCCTTTAGTCAAGAACACGAAATGAATATCATTTATAAAGGAACACATATCGGCACAAGACGAGTTGATTTTTTCGTAGAAGGAAGGATAATGGTAGAAATCAAAGCCGTCATTAAACTTGAAGATGTTCACCTCGCACAAGCCATTAATTATATAGAAATTTATAGACTTCCCATCGGTTTACTAATTAACTTTGGCTCAAGAAGCTTAGAATTTAAACGAGTCATGAAACCAAAGCCAAAACCATGATTAGAAATCATTAAATGATGACTATGATTGAGATAACTAATAGGATGCTCGATTCAAAAACTTTTGATATTCGTAGCAAAATCTAATCATAGCCAATCAAAAAATCACATAAATCACAGTACGGATTGATGGGATGCTCGATTCAAAAACTTTTGATATTCGTAGCAAAATCTAATCATAGCCAATCAAAAAATCACATAAATCACAGTACGGATTGATGGGATGCTCGATTCAAAAACTTTTGATATTCGTAGTAAAATCTAATCATAGCCAATCAAAAAATCACATAAATCACAGTACGGATTGATGGGATGATAAAGTGGTGAAAAATCTGATACTTGTAGCAAAATCTAATCATAGCCAATCAAAAAATCACATAAATCATAGTACAGAAATGGCACAAGCAATTCGTCAAACCACCTTCGTTCAATCCGATGGAACAATAAAAATCGACACCCCCCAACTTCCCCAAGGGGCAAAAGTCGAAGTTATTGTCATCCTCGAAGACAATCCTCAAACCCTGTCAGCCGAAGCTTTAGCTATAGAAAGACTGCCCCAATTAGATAATCCCAGTCAATTAATTACTCTTATCGAAGCAGACCAAGAAATTGACGAAGATGAGCTAAAACAGTGGGTTGCCAATGAGCAAAGCTAAAAATCCTTATATTGTTCAAAGCGTCAAAGAATTACAAAATGACATCTCGCAATTACCGCCAAAACTGCAACAAAAATGGCAAAACTATCAAAAAATACTCGCCTTAGACCCCTATCAAACGTTAGGATTTCCTAGTCATAACTTAACAGGAAAACTCAAAGGATGTCGTGCCTTAGAAATCGATTGGAATGGAACCCCCTACCGTCTTGTTTATCGCATCCATGACAAACCTTCTCCTAAACGAGTGGTTATTCTAAGCTTTGCTGAACATGACCCTGCTTATGAAAAAGCCAAAAAACGCCAATAAAACCCTAATAAACAAACCAATGTCATGAATACCGCCTCAATTGTCTCAAAAGTTTGGAGTTTTTGTAACACCCTGCGGGATGATGGGGTCAGTTATGGGGACTACCTTGAACAACTCACCTACCTCCTATTCCTGAAAATGGCTGATGAATACGCCAAACCGCCCTATAATCGTAAAATCGGCATCCCCTTTGAATACGACTGGCAAAGTCTGCGCAGCAAACGAGGGGCCGACCTCGAAGCTCATTACCTCGGCATATTACGCGAATTAGGGCAAAAAAAAGGCTTATTAGGGCAAATCTTCACCAAAGCTCAAAATAAAATCCAAGACCCTGCCAAACTGCTCAAAATCATCACCATGATAGATGAAGAAAACTGGGTGATGATGGAAACGGATGTCAAAGGCGACATATACGAAGGACTTCTAGAAAAAAACGCCGAAGACACCAAAAGCGGCGCCGGACAATACTTCACCCCCCGGCCCTTGATTTGGGCCATGGTAGAATGCTTGCGTCCCCAACCCATGGCAACTATTGCTGACCCTGCCTGTGGAACCGGCGGCTTTTTTCTGGCAGCCTATAACTTTTTGGTCAAAAATCATCCCTTAGACCGAGAACAGAAAGAATTTCTCAAAAAAAGCACCTTTCACGGTAATGAAATCGTCGCCAATACAAGACGCCTGGCATTGATGAATATGTTTCTGCATAATATCGGCGATATTAACGATGAGCAATGCTTTATCGCCTCCACCGATGCTCTGATTGCTCCTTCTCCCCTTAGCGTCGATTATGTCCTTGCTAATCCCCCTTTCGGCAAAAAAAGCAGCCTAACTTTCACTAATGAAGACGGGGAACAGGACCAGGAAGACTTAACCTATAATCGTCAGGATTTTTGGGCAACCACTTCTAATAAACAACTCAACTTCGTCCAGCATATTCGTTCCATGCTCAAAAGCACAGGACAAGCTGCCGTGGTTGTCCCCGATAACGTCCTTTTCGAGGGTGGCGCCGGGGAAACCGTCCGCAAACAACTATTATCAACCACCGACCTGCATACTATCCTCAGATTACCCACCGGCGTATTTTATAAACAGGGAGTGAAAGCCAACGTCATCTTTTTTGATAATAAACCCGCCGCTAAAGACCCTTGGACAAAAGCCATCTGGTTTTATGACTTTCGCACCAATATTCACTTTACCCTCAAGAAAAACCCCTTAAAACCCGCCGATTTACAGGACTTCATCACCTGTTATCATCCCCAAAATCGTCATCAACGCAGCGAAACCTATTCAGAACAGAATCCCGAAGGACGTTGGCGAAAATTCACATATAATGAGATTATCGCCAGGGATAAAACCAGCCTCGATATATTTTGGCTCAAAGATAAAAGTTTAACCGACCTTGACAACCTGCCTGACCCCGATGTGCTGGCTTTGGAGATTATGGAAAACCTCGAAGCTGGATTAGAAAGCTTTCGGACAATTGTGGACAGTTTAGAAGTCACCGAGACTTAATGCTTCCAACTTCCATCGGGGAAGGTGAGAAATTCTCGATTAATACACTTGTTCGCACCATTAATTCTACCAAAAACCCCAGAAGGGAACCGTCTATCTGGCCACAAGCGATCGAGATTTTCCGGTATTGTAAAGTTTCAATCCAATTTTGATGGTTTTGCCATTGGTATTTTAGTCCCCCAGACGGGAATCGCCCTGCCTAACCTTGCTAGTGGTTTTACCCTCGAATTGGGTCATCCTAACCCCATTACCCCCGCTAAACGCCCTTTTCATCTGATTATCCCCAGTTTTCTCCGTTGGGATAATGGCACTTTTGATGGGCGCACCTATGCCCCCCAAGTCCCCCGATAAATGGCGGTAAACATGGTTGACCATCATTTCAATCCTCAAACCGCCCTTGATGCCCCTAGATGGCGATTTTTACGGGGAAACAGCGTACTTTTAGAAAGGGGTGCAGCCCCCGAATTACTGCCCGGATTAACCCCCAGAGTCCATCAGGTGGCGCTCGCAGATTCCTCCCATTTTGGCAAGGGTCAAATTATCCGGCAAATTGCGAACCTCAGTCCGATGGGTTAGCTTTGGGATATTGAGATAACGAAGGCGGTCGGCAGGGTGAGATTCAACATCAAACTAGGATATCTCTACACTCTAGAAAATCAATATCTTCAGAGCCACCGAATCAAAGAGAATTAAATCAGTCAATTTTGATGATATTTTGAATGATTAATCTAAACCCAGTTTCTTGGCGAAATTTTTCCATCCTCTCCGTTTGTGAAGTCTGAAAGGTAGGCTTTTTGTTATTGGCAATGTAGGCTTTTCTAGATGAATAATCCTCTATACCATGATTTTCAATAAATACCCGAATTGTGTTTCTTAGTTGGTCTTCTCCGTCTCCTACCCACCCCGAATTTTTCCCCTTTCGTTCTTTTAATTCTACAAAAATCAAACAATTAGCATAGGTCAGCATTCCATCACAGCGTTTATCCATACCACTACCATCGACTTTTCTAATTTCAATACATTTATCAATAGCGGTAAATGTCACTTCAATTTCTTGAGAGTTTTCCACAATAGCAATCCAATCCCTGGGATTTTCTGTATCTAAATAAGCGGGAGTTTCTGGGGGAGGTGGCTGATCACAAATTCCAAATTTATGCCGAGGGGTTTGACTCTGACATTTTTTATCAAAGAAATTTATCTTCATAACTGTTCTTCGATTTCTAGTAAATCATCAAAAAGCTGATTTGTCTCTCCCAGGGAAAGATTGAGATAATTTTCATCAGAAGGTAAACCATTATATGTAGCAAGTTCTCGGATTTCTCCTTGCTCTGTTAATTCATATACAATAGCATCTTGTGCCGCTATACAAGAGGCTTTCGGGACAATTTGGTTGAGCTTTTCTTGGAGATAATCGGCGTTAGAAATCGCTGATGATAGGATTTTTTTGATAACTTTATCCGCTTTGATAGCTAGGGTTAGATCGTTGATAATATAAGGACTATGAGTAGTTAAAATTAGTTTATTTCCCTGGGTTAAATTGGCAAATTCAAATAATTTATATAAAATCTTTTTCTGAGATTGGGGAAATAGATTCTGCTCGATTTCTTCCACAATATTTACAAAACACTCATTGCGGTATTTAGAAGATAACACTTCCAGTGCTGCCCTTTTTAGGTCATCGGAAAGATTATCATTAGAGATAATTTTCTCGATTTCCATTTTTAATCTTTTTTGCTCCTCTCCACTGAGTTCATTGCGGGAAGTTTCTTGAGTTCGATTAATCGATAAAGCAATATTTCGAGAAACGAGAAATAAAGGAACAAAAGACTGAAAACCACTGGAAGCTTCTGATAGATTTAGTTGATAATCACTACCCACAATCTTGGCCAGTCTATTGAGTTTATCAAATTCCAATTTGACCTCACCTACTGGCAAAGTCAAACTGCCAGATAATTCCTGTTGTGAGCGATCCAATTCTTCCCAGAAAGTATATAATGATTCTGGCAGTCCTTTGAGTTTTTCTGGCCATCTTACTGCACTCAAAAAGTTTCGCTCTGCTGGTACATACATAATTTTTGGTACTCGATACTTTGAATTATCAGTACGCTCGATCGATAATTTAGCATTTTCAAAACTAATTCGATAAACATCTCCATTGTATTCAATTTGGGTTTCGGGTAAAAAGTAATTGGTTAAATTTTGGTATTGACAAAAAGATTTAACAAAACGATTATATTTAGTCACATATTTTTCCTCTAAATTTCCACGATATAGAGCTTTTTCCAACCAGCTTAATGTTGATATTAATTTAGCAATGCTACTTTTTCCAGTTCCTTGATTACCGATAAAAATCGTTACTTTCCGAACGTCGATAAAACCATCATTTTCTACTAAACCCGCCTTAATTGGACCGAAGTTTTTAACTTTAATTTGGCTCATTGTTACCCCCTTGATTGACGATGATAAATTTTGGCCGGTAATTTGTCCCGAAAAAAGCTCGTGTTGAACACGAGCTAAATTAACTAACTTCAAGGACTAATTAGCCACCGACCTTAACTACTGGTTTAAAACTGGGAACAACCAGTTCACTATCCTGTTTGGTCAGCTTATTGTATAAGCGTTCCGTATTGGGGAAATTCGCGGCCGGTAGAGTCGGGAAACGACGATAGGGAACCGTATCTTCACCAAATAATTGTAGGTATTCCATGCTATTAACCATGGCACCGATAAAGGCTTTTAATCCCTTAGTTGCCAGAATTTGGTTATATTTCTGGATTTCTTTTTGATTCAAGGGAGCGCGACCTAAGAAGTGCTTGGTTCCCAATTCAATTACTTTCGTATTCGGATAGGGAGCATAGAATTCTTTCAGGTAAAGATCCGAACAACCTAAACCCTCGATAAACTCTTTCACCGTGATCTCAGCATTGCTTAATTTACTCTCTAAAGCGGTAAATTCGGCATTGATGATATAGGGTTCGAGATCCCGTTCAAAAATCTGACGATAGGCAGCGCGAACAGTATTTTGTACGGCAACTTTATCCAGATTAGTTAACAGTTTAAAGATCTTAGTTTGTTCCCGTTGAACCGTGACACCTTGACCGACACGGGATTGAATATCCGGTTCAGTGCGAATCGAGACCGAAGGTGTACCCAATTCAATAAAGCGCGGGGTTTCCTCTTTATCAACTCTTTGGCCGATATCTTCGCGGAGATTACCCAAACGCACCATCCGTAACTGCATCCCTTGGGGAGTTAGATAGCGCTCGTAGGGAACCGTATCTTCGCCAAAAGCTTCCGTATATTCAGGACTGTCGATAATGGCATCGATTAAAGCATAGAAGCCTTTTTTCGAGCAAAGATCGAAGTATTGATTCATTTCCTGACGACCGTAGGTGGGACGACCGAGCAGACGACGGTGAATATATTCGATCGCTTTCACCACATAGAGAGGAGTCCAGTAGATTTTCCGGAAAGCCTCGGATTTAGCTAGGGTTTTGATAAACTCGCGCAGAGTAATATCGCCATTTTCTAACTTAATCTCGGCCACGGATAAACGCTGACCTTCGTAGGGCATTCGACCGAAAACCTGACGATAAGCCGCTAAAATCACTCTTTGGGTGGAACTTTCGCCAAATTTAACGCTTACCCCATTGCTAGAACCGGGTAACTCGTTATTGAGACGGAAAACTTTCGGTCCCAAAGTACCGGGGAATTCACCTCGGGCGCCGGGGTTGCTATTTTGGTTATTAGTCGCCGGTCCGCGGTGGATGAGGATACGTTTGCTATCTTTACCGAAGGGAGCGGGACTAGAACTAGGTTCGCGGGTTTCTTTCGGGAAAATTGCCCCAAATTGGATTTCTAGGGGATCATTTCCGGAACCGTAAACGTGCTGATCCGGTAAGGGGCGATCGTATTTAGCAAAGGTGGTGATAAATTGGGGAACTTTGCGGAAAGGTGCGCTGTAGTTAAACAGGTCGATCTGCATCCCCCAGTTACGACATTCCTGTGCTTCTGCACCCAAACCCCGGAGATAGGGAACGGTTTCTTCGCCGAAATAGTCGGAATACTCCTGAGAATCCACTAAAGCATCGATTAACGCCCCTAAACCGCCGCTAGAGACGATCGAGAAGTATTTCTGCACTTCTTCCCGGGAGGAAGGACCGCGACCGAGGAAATGACGGAAAGCCAATTCTAGAGCGCGACTATTGATAAAAGGTTCAAAGAACTGTTTGCGATAGAGAGGCGATTTACCGAGACGACGGACGAATTCTTTCATCGAGATGTCGCCGTTTTTCACCTTCGATTCTAGGTCAGAAATGGACTGACTATAGGCGCGGGTGATGTCCCGTTCAAAAATTTGTCTGTAGGCGGCCTTGATAATCGAAGATTTTTCCGACTCCGATAAACCGGTTTTCATGACAAACTTTTGCCGTTTTTCGGCGCCATTGTAGTAGCTTTGGGGAAGACTTAAACCCTGTTGGTCACTACTGGGACGCTGACGCAGTTTATTAGAGGGGGTGGGGGCCTTTAATTCCCCTAGTAGGATATTGAAATAGTCACTGATTAAAGTGGCCGCATCCTTGTCTCTTTGGAAATACTCGATCGAAGCGGCCCGCATTTCCTGTAGGGCCACGATGGTGGCATCAATAGAACAGGCATTTTCGAGAACTTCCCTTAAACCGCGGGTATTAACGATCAGGATACTGGTATCACCGGCCACGATCGCGTATGTAATATAACGCAGGAACCAGGATAAATCCCGGAGGGACTTCTGCATATTGCTCGGACCGTAACGAGAGACGTTAATCGGTCGGAATCCGGGGGGAATCGGGCCGCTAGAGGCGAAAATCCCTTTTAAACCACCAAGGAAACCACCACCGCCACCAGACCCGCTTTCAGCGTAGGTAACGGTTCCTAATTTCATCCCTTCCTGGACGTTGATCATTTTACCCGCACCCACCAGGGCCAATTCTTCCACGGGGGGTTTTTCTAGGTAGGCCATGGGGGAACCACCGGTAAAAATCCGGTTAGCTGCCCGCGAGACGATCAAATCGGAGTTCCGGGTGAGCGTTTGGGCAATATCTAAACGCTTGCTCCCCGATTGGAAGTAGGCGATCAGTTCGTTGAGTTCGGGTTTATCGAGAAAGCGGTCTTGTTGTTCTGCTTGGGTAATGGCAGATACCGGGACGGTTTGATAGAGTTGGGGACGCGCTAAGGAGCTGCCACCGCTTGCCTTAAGACTCATTGGATTTTAACTATCTCCCTTGACGATGTGCTGAGTTCTCCAATCGTGGAGGCGATCGGTCTTAAAACCAGATGTTTAAACATTTAATCAGCATCTAGATTAAAACTTTTTGCGCTTCCTGAGATAGTTTATTAAGAATTGTATAGATTTTTTTCGCTCAAGTTGCCGATTGGTCTATTCTGACACCCCACTGGTATGGGAGGCTAACCAGTCTAAATAGGTCTGAGAACCCGCCACAATCGGTAAAGCGATGATTTCTGGGACGGCATAGCTATGAAGTTCCTGTATCTTCGCCGATAACTGCTCAAACTGCTTTAAATCGGTTTTAATCACTAATTGCCATTCGCGCTCGTTTTCAATCTGTCCCTGCCAACGATAAATGGAACGCATCGGGTAAATACTGACACAAGCGGCCAGGCGCTCGTTAAGTAAGGCGATCGCTAGGTGTTCCGCTTCCGTTTCGCTGGCCGTTGTCACCAGCACCACTCCAAAACTGGTTAATTTTTCAGTCATAAGTAGTCGTGCAAAATAAATTTCCTAGTGAAGATAGGCACTCATGCAAAAGGCAACAGGCAACAGGCAATAGGAGGAATAGATAATCAGTCTTTAATAACCAGATTTTAGTAGGATAACCGATAACTGATAACTGATAACTGATCACTGATAACTGATAACTGAATTTAGGCGATCGCTTTTTCTAAAGCGGCCAGATCGGGAATACAGAGAGATTCCTGCTCTCGTTGAATCAGGCCTTTTTTCTCCAATTTAGTCAAGGATCGGGTCACGGTTTCCCGGGCCAGTCCACTAATACCACTCAATTCCCGGTGAGGTAAATTAGGAATTATCGCACCCTGACCGCTTTTTTCTCCTTGACCTTCGGCTAAAAAGAGTAAAGTATCGGCGACTCTGGAGAGACTATCGGCCTCGCGCAAACGTAAACGCTGGTTAACTTGACGCAAACGCTTGGCCATTAACTGAGAAAGACGAATTCCCGCTAAAGGCTCCGATTTGAGCAGATTAACAAAATCTTGGGCGGGAATACTGCTAATTGTGGCCGTGGTTAAGGTGATAGCATCGGTGGAGCGGGTAGATTCTTCTAAAGCGGCCATTTCTCCGACTATTTCCCCTTTACCGAGGATATTTAAGGTGACTTCTTTGCCATCCATATTGTAAGTACGAATTTTCACCCAACCATCCAGAATAAAGTAAACTGACCCCCCCCAATCATTTTCTAATAAAATCGCCCGATTAGGGGGATGAGTGCGGGTGACAACATGAGAAGTAACTTTATCGATGGTTTCAGGGGGTAAACCGACCAATAAGGTGGCTGTATCCAATAATTTTTGAATCTCTGCCGATTTTTCGGCAGGATAGCGTTTTTCTTCCATAGTTTAATATTTAAATTTTGTTCGTTTCAAGTGAGTGATTCTACAATAGACAGTTGTGGGTATTTTTATTTATCTAGTGACCGATAAACAGGATTTTTCCTCCCTACTGACCGAGATCGATCGGATTCTTGCCAAGGTGATTTCATCTCTAGTTAACCCGCAAGAAGTTACTTCCGAGACAATTATCGCCACTCGTCAACATTTAGAATCGGCCAAAGCGCTTCTTTTTCCTTTATTATCCCCCGATCGAACCCCTGAAGTTGTCCGTTGGTCTCTGGGAATGGAGGTACAACCACCAGGGGTGAAAATCGTCTTTTTTCGGGAAAGCCAAGGATTGATCGATTTTTATCCTCTTTCTTGGAGTCTAGCAACGGGAACGAGCGATCTCTTACCCTGCTCTCAGGTGGAAGAATATCTAATTAGCTGGCTATCTAATCGGGATTTTAGCACCGATTCTTGGCTGTGGGAAGCCCTAGAGCGATTAGAAGCTATTATTATTACCGATGACGGGGAAACCCCCACGGATGACCTAAAAAAAGCCCTTCTCACAGCGCAACTAATACCCCCCGATCGCCTCTCTAGTCTGGAAACAGCGATCGCTACTGCTCTGGCCTATATTCCCACTAGCGACCAACCCCAACCCCAAACCCTACTGGTGATCGAAGGTAAACGAGAGACTACCACTTTAGCGCTGCTGGAAGTACCACGGCAAACTTGCTCTTTATCCCGTCAAGCGATCGCTCTAAGCCATTTTAACTACGGGGAAAACACCTATGAACAGGCCATACTCTCTCAGTTAATTTATCCTCTCTGGCGTTCTTTTTTACCCCTTTCGCTCTCCGATCTCACCGATACTAATCCCTTTAAAAAATCTTTACTGGCAGCCGCTAGATTAACTAAATTAATCCTGCAAGAAGAAAGCGAATTTACCTCCTCTCTAGCTGGTCATACTTGGACGGTCAGTCGCGGGGATTTAAATAAGAAGGTGATCTTACCATATCTAGATAATTTAAGACAAAAAGTTAATGATTTGTTAGAAAAACAGCAAAAAAGTCTTAAAGATATCGATCAAATAATTTTTAGCGGTAATTTTTTCTTGACCATTTGGCCCTATTTCCTAACAGAAATTCAGCAAGAATTTGCTGGCTGCCATCTAGAGGCCCCCAGTCAGGAAAACTTCTCACCAGCAATCTTGGGTTTAGGTCGTCTCTGTTTATTTTCGGCTCTTAGAGGTGAGAAGGTCAATAATGCTTAAAAAATCCACCTCAGCCTTATTTAAAAGTCAGAATTTAGGGGTGAATAGAATTTTTAGGGTAATTGGGTCGAATACTCAACAAAGGCGCTGGTGATTCGGTAGCAGTGATGGTGGTTTAATGCTTTGCCAGTTGGGTATTATAAGCTAAGACGCATTTTAACCGCCTATCCTTAGATTAGCAACAATCTCCCCCAATCCCTTTACTATTGCCCCTTGTCTCATCTCAACAAGCAGTTTAAATACACGGACAGCTTATTATTCATAGCAGATAACCAATCATGGCTCTTCTAGGTTCTGTGTGAGCATGGTATAATAGTAAAACAGAACAGGAGGTGGGTTATGTGGATAAATTTTGATCAACTCCTCGATTTACCAAATGTAACAGTGGTCAATTATCAAAAAATTGCTCAGACAATTTTCCTAAAGCTTGCTCTTTTAAATGAAACAATTGAATGTCCGATGAAATACAATTGCAATTTGCTTTATCCAATGGTCGCGTGATTTTTACTCAAGATACTGATTTTTTAAGAATCAATCAACTAGCAGGTTGCTTCAAGTCAGAAAAATTCCCCTCTATCCGTCCCAACCTAATCGAGACTATTGGTCACTGGCTAAATAACGCGATCGCCGAACCATAAAAAAATGCCTGCCAAAGATATTTTCCATGATTGTGTAAAACACGCCCTAATCAAAGATGGCTGGATAGTTACCGATGATACCTTAAGTCTTAAAATTGGCAAAAAAGACTTGTTTATTGATCTAGCAGAGGAACTGTTAACACAAATTGATCCCCCCTAGTCCCCAAAAGAAGAATCTCCCCATGAGTAACCCTATTATCATTGAAACTGACTTAAAAGATATTCTCGCTAAACTTGACAATCGGTTAGAGCGAATCGAAACAAAACTAGAAGTATTACCGAAAATAGAGGCCGAAGTTTCCCAACTCAAAGAAGATGTCAAAGACTTGAAAGAAAGGGCAACGGCTCAAATATGGGCTTTGATAGTCACTGTTATCGGTGCAACTGTTGCAGCAATTATCAAATTCGGTTTTCTGACTAAAACTTAAATCATCCCTAAAAACTAAGTTGGAACTAGACAAGTTCCAACCAGTAACAAAAAATTGACCTTGAAGATTAACGACGGATTGGTGCCATCGCACCGTCGGCAGCAGCGCGAAAAGGTTCCACTGCCTCGCTATAATCGATCGGTAAAATAGCCACCACGTTATCGTGAGGACGGGGAATAATTACCCAGGTTTCTAAAGCTGCCCCCTCGGTTTTATTGACGGCTTCAATGCCGGCAGCCATAGCGGTTTTTACCTCCTGTACATCCCCACGAATATTGAGGGTAAAACGGGCGCTTCCTGCCCTTAAATAACCAACAATCGTGATCCGTCCTGCTTTTACCATCGCATCGGCGGCCGCTAGAATACCGGGGAAACCTTTTGTCTCGATCGATCCCACCGCGGGTTGGGCTGTCATAAATTAACTCCTAATAACAAAAATCAGATAAGTTCAATTGATAGAATCCAATCTATTTTCCAGTCTTTAACTATAGTCTAGTTTGGGGCCAATCGCTAGGGAAATTAACTGCGAAAACGGTCTGACTTAGGCGTATGCTGCACTGGTAAAACCGCCAGGACATTTTCTGGAGGATTCGGTACGATGTAATGACTGACCACATTGCCACCAAAAGCGGTCATCGCTGCCGCTAATCCTGCCTCTACTGCTGGTTTAACCTCGGAAATCGGACCGCGAATCGCCACCAAAAATTCGCCCCTTTCCGCTAGATCAAAATAAACTAGGGTGACTCGTCCCCCTTTAACCATGGCATCCGCCGCCGCTAAAACGGGGGGAAAACCCAACGTTTGAATGACTCCGACCGCCTCGGGCATTTTTCCTGATCTCCTGCGAAAGCAATTTTACATTATACCCCGAACCTGTATTTATATTTTCTTCTGCAAATCCCCGACCGATCGAGCCTGTTTTTTCTCTAAATACTGTTGATGGGACTGATCGGCCAGATAATAATCTCCTGCGGGTTCGATCAAAGTAACGATATCCTGCTGAAACTTTCCCGATAGTTGTAGTTGACGCTTGGAAGCAGTGGCGATTAACTTTTGTTCCGGGGTGTGATAAAAAATAATTGATCGATATTGTTCTCCCCGGTCCGGTCCTTGGCGATTTAACTGAGTCGGATCATGGATTGACCAAAAAACAGCTAATAACGCCTCGTAGCTTATTTCTTGGGGATTATAGGCAATTTGTGCCACTTCCGCATGACCGGTAATTCGCGATAAGACATCGAGATAACTAGGATTGGGAAAATTTCCCCCCATATAACCCACAGAAGTCGCTAAAACCCCTGGTAAACGCCGAAATGCGTCCTCGGTTTTCCAAAAACAGCCGGCCCCAAAGGTAGCTTTTTCGCCGTTATTCATTTCTCCTCACATCCTTGGCAAATTCTACCACTGCTTTTGTAATTGTCTCGCTTAAATTAGCATAAACTTTGGCAAAAGGGGGAGCTTTTTCGGTTAATCCTAGGATATCCGCCGTTACCAACACCTGACCATCACAATCTTCCCCCGCACCGATACCAATCGTCGGGATAGTCAATTTATCGGTAATAGTAGCGGCTAAATTGGCGGGAATATGTTCCAAAACCAGGGCAAATACTCCCGCTTTCTCCAAGGCTAAAGCTTCCTCGATTAATCTTTGTGCCTCCGATGGAGTTTTTCCCTGCTGACGGTATCCTAACCGATGGACTGACTGGGGAGTTAATCCGATATGACCCATAACAGGGATGCCTATCTCGGTTAAACGGCTAATAGTCTCGATCATAGCGGGATAACCTCCCTCTAATTTTACCCCTTGCACTCCCGCTTCCTTTAACATCCTTCCGGCGGAGTGAATTGCCTGACTGACACTTTCCTGATAGCTGAGAAAAGGCAAATCACAGACAACTAAAGCTTGTTTTACCCCGCGAGACACGGCCGCCGCGTGGTGAATCATCGCCTCTAGGGTGATCGGTAAAGTGGTAGGATAGCCCAAAGCGGTCATAGCTAAGGAATCACCTACCAAGATAATATCAATTCCTGCCCGATCGAGCAGTCGCGCGATCGGATAATCCCAAGCTGTGAGGGTGACAATCGCGCGTTTTTGCTGTTTCCACTCGATTAATTTGCTGGTGGTGACTGCCATTATTTATTCACTGCGGACAGCTTCGAGGATACGGGAAAAATAGAAACGAGTGCTAGTCATACTCGTCCGTTCAATTTTAAAGCCATTTTCGTTTAAAGCGGCGATAATAGTTTTTTCCTTGTGTTGATAAGCGCGAGTGGTTTTACTCGGACCGGGGAAAAATTGACCAATTTTCTTGAGAATGGTTAATAAACAGGTTTTAGGGGCAAAACTGAGGATTAAACGGGATTGAGCTAGGGATCCCAAGTGTTTAATCATGCCTAAGGCTTCTTCTGTGGGATAGTGAATGAGAACATCAAGACAGATGACTGTGTGATATTGGCCGGTTAATGCTTCTAAATCTTGAACGGCAAAGGTGAGTTTACCGGTATCTGCTAACTCTTTGGACGCTCTTTCCTTGGCTTCTGTCACCATTTTCTCAGAAATATCACTGGCGAAAATAGTTGCGCCCGCTTTAGCAAGGGGAATACTAAGACTACCGACTCCACAACCAGCATCACAGATCGAGAGATTAGGCAAATTGTCATCACTTTCTAACCAACCGATAACGGTATCGATCGTCTGTTGATGACCGATGCGAATATCTTTTTGTACTTTGTTAACTTCGCCATCCCCATAAATCCGGCGCCAGCGATCGAATCCCGTGGCGTTAAAATAGTCCTTGACTATGGCTTTATCGTCTAATGTGTTGGTCATAAGGAAATCTAAACGAGCGGAGATGGTTATTAGTTTATCCTACCGTGAAAGCTCTCAACGGTTGCTGCTGATAGCTGACTCCTGACTGCTCAGGAGAGGACCGGGAGCGATGGCAAGTCTGTGGAAAAGCTTAATTTGTTTTTCGCTTCACCGTTAGTTAACCTAAAGTGAATATCATGTAATCGTCCCAAGATCGATTAGTAAGGGTTCCATGTCAATTATTACCCATAGAACTAAGATCGTAGCCACGATCGGCCCTGCCAGTAATTCGCCAGAAGTCCTCAAGGAAATGATCGGTGCGGGGATGAATGTAGCGCGGCTAAACTTTTCCCACGGTAGCTACGAAGATCATGCGAGAGTTGTTAGCCTTTTACGGCAAATTTCTCAAGAATTAGACAATCCTATCACTCTCCTGCAAGATTTACAAGGGCCGAAAATTCGCGTCGGTAATCTCCCCAATGGTTCGATTACCATCAACGACGGCGATTATCTCACCCTTGTACCCATGGATGAGTATCGGGGAGAACCGAACACCGTTTCGATCGATTATCCCTATCTGGCCGAGGAAGCACAGCTAGGTGAGCAAATTCTCCTTGATGATGGCTTATTAGAGCTAAAAATCGTTGAAATTAACGGAAAAAACCTAAAATGTCAAGTATTGGAGGGAGGAATTCTCAAGAGTCGCAAGGGAGTTAATCTACCCCGTCTCAATTTGCGCTTACCTTCCATGACCGAAAAAGACAAACAAGACCTAGAATTTGGTCTTGCTCAGGGGGTTGATTGGGTTTCCCTTAGTTTTGTTCGTAAAGGAGAAGATATCAAGGCGATTAAGGCATTTTTAGCCGAGAGAAATCATGGGGATGTGCCAGTGATGGCTAAAATTGAAAAACCGCAAGCGATCGAAAATTTGGAGTCAATTATCGAGGAATGTGACGGAATTATGGTGGCCCGGGGCGATTTGGGGGTAGAATTAAGTCCCGAAAAAGTCCCCATGTTGCAAAAACGCATTATCAAACTCTGCAACATGAAAACTATTCCCGTCATCACTGCCACCCAGATGTTAGAAAGCATGATTCACAATCCCCGACCGACTCGGGCCGAGGCTAGTGATGTGGCTAATGCGATTATCGATGGAACCGATGCGGTGATGTTATCGGGGGAATCAGCAGTGGGAGATTTTCCCGTCAAAGCTGTGGCTATGTTGGCCAAAATCGCCCATGATGTGGAAGCGGATGTGAAGTTTGATAATGCTCCCCCCAATCAGTCCGATGAAACTCACGCTCTCAGTGAGGCTTTAGTGGCGATCGATCAAACCCTTGATCTCCGTTATATTGTCACTTTTACCACCTCTGGCTACACTTCGCTACTGGCTTCTAAGGAACGTCCCTCGGTTCCTGTCATTGCCATGACTCCCAACAAACGAGTCTATCACCGTCTCAATCTAGTCTGGGGTGTGATCCCGATTCTTCTTGATCATCAGGTGTCCGTCTTTGAGGATGTGTTAAAGCAAACGGAATCAATTCTGCTTCAGAAAAATCTAGCCCAATCCGGCGATAAAATCCTGATTATGGCGGGAATTCCCATGCAGAAAACTAAAGGCACTAATTTCCTCAAAATTCACAGGATTCCCTAAGTTCTAGGAGTCAGGAGTCAGGACACAGGAGACAGGAGACAGGAGACAGGAGACAGGAGATTATTTCTATTTATTCTCCCCACTTCCCCACACCCCACACCCCAAACCCCACTTCCCAAGAAAACCCATGTCAAAACTTGTATTAATTCGTCACGGCCAAAGTCTTTGGAATGCGGCCAATAAATTCACTGCATGGGTCGATGTTCCCTTGAGGAAACGCGGTAGGGCTGAAGCCATGATCGCTGCCTGTAAACTGAAAGAGGCCAATATCACGATCTAGGGTTTGCTGAAAAAGTCCCCTCGATTTCTCAACGTTTGTCTCTGGGACTTTTTTGACTAAAAAAGTCCCAAAACCGTTTTCTAGTAAGGCTTCCAATAAGATTCAGCCAACCCTACTTAATTAAGCAGTTACTACCGGGGAAGCTAACCGTTTAAAGGTCAATCTTTCATCGGCCACATCGACAAAAATCGTGTCTCCCCCTTTAAATTCGCCGCGCAGAATTGCCTTAGCGATCGGAGTTTCCACATATCTTTGTACTGCCCGTTTTAGGGGTCGCGCACCGTACACTGGATCGTAACCAATTTCTGCTAGATAATCGAGGGCAATATCGGCAAGTTTCAGGGCTAATTTTTGTTCCATCAAGCGATCACTGAGATTGGCTGTCTGTAGTTTGACAATCGATCGCAGTTGCGCTTTTTGTAAACTATGGAAAATGATCGTTTCATCGATACGATTGAGAAATTCGGGACGGAAACTATTCCGCATTGCTTCCATCACTCGTGCCTGCATTTCCTCGTAACGAGACTCATCACCAGCCACGTCTAAAATGTATTGAGAACCGATATTACTGGTCATAATAATGATGGTATTTTTGAAATCAACCAGATGACCTTGAGAGTCGGTTAAGCGCCCATCGTCAAGGATTTGTAACATAACGTTAAAAACGTCGGGATGGGCTTTTTCAATCTCATCAAAGAGGATGACAGAGTAGGGACGACGCCGGATTGCCTCGGTTAATTGTCCTCCTTCATCGTAGCCGACGTATCCCGGAGGCGCACCCATGAGACGGGAAACGCTGTGTTTTTCCATGTATTCCGACATATCGATGCGAACTAGAGCCTCTTCCGTGTCAAAGAGATTGCGTGCTAGAGCTTTCGCTAATTCTGTCTTACCAACACCCGTCGGACCGAGAAAAATAAAGCTGGCCGTGGGACGGTTGGGATCTGATAAACCAGCGCGGGAACGTTGAATCGCTTCGGCTACGGCTGTGACCGCTTCTTCTTGACCGATGACACTTTCGTGTAATTCGTCTTCCAGATTGAGGAGTTTTTCTTTTTCCGATTCGATTAATTTATTGAGAGGAATTCCCGTCCATTTCGAGATAATTTCGGCGATATCCGATTCGAGAACTTCTTCCCTTAATAAACTTTTACCAGTGGTTTGTTTGTCGGCCAATTGGGTTTCTAGGGCGGACATTTGCCGCTGCAGATCGGTTAATTTTCCGAACTTTAATTCGGCGGCCCGATTATAATCATAATCTCGTTCGGCCTGTTGAATTTCTAGATTAACTTGTTCGATCGCTTCTTTAACTCCACGAACTCTATCGATAATCTCTTTTTCTCCTTGCCATTGGGCATTTAATCCCGATTGTTCTTCCTTGAGGTTAGCCAGTTCTTTTTCTAACTTTTCTAACCGTTCTCGCGAAGCTGGATCGTACTCCCGTTGTAGGGAAAGTCTTTCCATTTCTAACTGGAGAATTTTGCGATCAATTTCATCGAGTTCTTCCGGTTTAGAAGTGATTTCCATTTTCAATTTGGCCGCCGCTTCATCAACTAAATCAATGGCCTTATCGGGCAAAAAGCGATCGCTAATATAACGATTAGAAAGCAGTGCCGCTGCCACTAAAGCATTATCAGCAATTTTTACGCCATGATGCACCTCATAACGTTCTTTAAGACCGCGAAGAATCGAAATAGTATCGACCACATTTGGTTCATCTACTAAAACCTCTTGGAAGCGTCTTTCTAACGCCGCATCTTTTTCGATATATTTGCGGTATTCATCGAGGGTAGTAGCCCCAATACAACGCAATTCACCCCGGGCTAACATTGGTTTTAATAAATTGCCCGCATCCATTGCCCCTTGAGTGGCTCCCGCACCGACAACGGTATGGATTTCGTCAATAAACATGATGATATTGCCTTGGGAATCGGTGACTTCCTTGAGGACAGCTTTTAATCTTTCCTCAAACTCTCCGCGATATTTTGCTCCCGCAATTAAGCCGCCTAAATCGAGAGAAATGAGAGTCCGATCTAAAAGAGATTCTGGCACATCGCGGTTAATAATCCGCTGGGCTAATCCTTCGACAATGGCGGTTTTTCCTACTCCCGGTTCCCCGATTAAAACCGGGTTATTTTTAGTCCGACGCGAGAGGATCTGAATGGTGCGACGGATTTCGTCATCTCGTCCAATTACTGGGTCTAATTTACCTTCCCGTGCCAATTGGGTTAGATCCCGTCCGTATTTTTCTAGGGCTTCGTATTTGCCTTCTGGATTCTGATCGGTCACTTTTTGACTACCTCTGACTTGTTGAATAATTTCTTTGAGTTTGTTTTCGGTAAGTCCGAATTCTTGAAAAATATTTTTCCCGAAGCGATCATCTTTAGCGTAACCTAAAATTAAATGCTCGATCGAGATAAAGTCATCTCCAAATTCTCGGCGATAATTTTCCGCTCGATCGAGTAAACTATCTAAACTACGACCTAAATAAATCGAGTCGCCGGGGTTAGAGATTTTCGGTTGACGACGGATAAAGTCATCGGTTCGATCCCGCAAACGGGCTAGACTAATATTAGCTTTACTAAAGACACTGCCCGCTAATCCCTCCTGTTCAAGAAGGGCTTTCATTAGATGTTCGCTTTCGATTTGTTGCTGGCTGTTCTGTTTGGCAATGTCCGGCGTTTTGACGATTGCCTCCCAAGCTTTTTCTGTAAATTGTTGTGGATTGGTTGGCTGCATTTTCTATAAGAGATTACTTTTATACTCTAGAGATTATTCTAGATTGACCAGTTCGTCGGCTCCTAGGGGCTTACCGTACCTAGTTAAGGGGGATTTCCCCTCAATGGTGCGATTTAAGCGGCTAAAGTTTCAAGTTTATAAGCTGTCAGGGATTTAAACTGCGTCTTGGAAATTTTAGTACAAATGTTCAAACTCTCAACCAAGCTAAAATCTTAATTATTGAAGATGTCCACTGATTACTAGAGTTCTTGCATAATTAATTTTGCTTAGGTACTTACTAAATCCGGTTATTAAAGACTGATTATTTATTCCTCCTCTTGCCTATCCTGATATGTAGCCTATACTCAACGGATTTAGTATTACCTAGCACAGTTGAGACAATCACAGTTACAGTAGCGGCTGCAATTAAGCTAAATGCTAACTGAACTACCCATTGTGTAGCTTTTTGATAGTTATCGAATTTTTAGTTAAATTGCTCAAGTTACTTTTTTAATTCTCGTAACTCAGTGAGTATCTGTTGTTGGTTGTCTTGAGTATCCTCAGTTGTCAATGTCATGGGAAATTCAAGGGTTTGTACTGTTTGCTATTTCAGATCATAATCTATCTTGATTGATAACCCACGATGATTAAAGTTAGCGGTGCGTTACACTACGTTAAAGCACCCTACAAAATCGGCGATCGCAATTTTTCGATAATAATCGCATAACGCACGATTTCTATTCCTCAATTATTTGATTTAATTTTTCCTTGAAAATCGTTTCTATTTCTTTATAGGACATCGTTTGAGGTGCGGGATATTTAAACCCGTCTTTTTTTCGGCTTAATAATACTTCTAGTGCTTCACTAAAAATAGCTTCTTCGTTTCGATGTTCCGAAAGATACTGACGGAGTTCTGCGTTAGTCATTTCCGAAGGTGATTTTTTCATAATTCAAAGTTCCAATTTCCCTGTTCATCGATTAAAATGATTAGAAAGTAATTGACAGATAAAGATAGCGGTATTTTTCTATCAAGGAAAAGTTTTGTAAATTTCTCTACGATGTGCGACTCGTTGACAGATGATGGTTTGATTGGGTTTATCAATAGTCAGGCCAATCCTATAATCTGCAACTCTAATTTTATATTTATCTTTATGTCCTTTCATTTTATCGAGATAGTCTAATTCAAAAGGATTGTCAGTTTCTAACTCGGAAAATACGATCAACTCAATACGAGATTGTATGTCTTTTGGCAAAGAGGTTAATTCTTTTAAAAATCTCTTGTTGTATTCAACCTTCTACATTTTTATTTTTAAGCAATTCTAAATATTGTAAGGCTTTTTCTTTGTCTAGGATTTGATCATTTTCAACTTCTTCGATGAGTTTTCCTAGTCCGTAATCCTCTAGGATTTCTTCGATTTTTTCAAATTCAGCAATGGGAATTTGAACGGCAATCGGCTTTTGATCTTTGTCTAATACATAGCTTTTGTTAATTTCTAGCATTTGGTTCTCTCAATAGTATCATTTTCGCTATTTTTTGTCATGTTTTGGGCGGTATTTAACCGAACTAATTTTCTACCACTTTTCGCTTGTCTCTCCCTCCAATCGGCGCAAATCGCTTTTATATCGTAGTTGAAAGACTTGGCGTGTTCTTCTCTAATCTTATGAATTTCTTCGAGTATTTCATCTTCGCACATGGCTCATTCTCCCATTAACTCATAAGGTGTACAGATTAGCGGTAATTTGTAGCCGAAATCCGCGCATATATTGAGAAGTTTTTTCTGAATTTGAGCATTAGTAATATGTTTACAGTTCCATGTTAACAGATAAAAGTCGCGGACAGGATGCAGGTGATCGGTTACGCTTCGATATACTGGCAATAGGTGGCTGGTTGGGGAATTGGCAGCCCTTCCTCTTGTAATCCATCCAGATGAAATTGAATTGCTTCTTTCATATTTTCTGCGATTTCCTCTAGGGTTTTACCGGTAGTAACACAACCGGGTAAATCGGGAACATAAGCAGAATAATTATTTTCAGCTTTTTCGATAATAATCGCGTAACGCATTAGTTATTGTCTCCTTCTTCTAGATATTTATTCAATTGAGCTTGTTTGAAAATACTCCGTAAAGTCTTAATCGCTAAATCATCGGATGGCTTACCCGGAACAGTAACTAAACCTGATTTCAGAGAATGTTTGA
>NZ_JADBUZ010000215.1:0-37383 GCF_020245305.1 Microcystis sp. M20BS1
AAGTTGAGGGTATCGATTCCAGAGGCATCAATTAGGCTATCGCTACCCAAGACCAGATCCGTGTCGAAGAGGTAAGTGTCGTTATCGGCCCCACCATCGAGGGTGTCATTACCCGCTCCACCATCAAGGGTGTCATTACCTCCCACTCCAGCCAGGGCATCGGCAAAGCTTGTCCCGACCAAGTTGTTATTGGCTGCGTTACCATCATTGTCAAGAATGGTGGCCGTAGCGGTGCTCAGTCCACTGATAGTGTAGCCAACGGGGGCGGTAATTGTGGTGATGATCGTTTCGCTGGGATCACTCAAGAGGTCATCTATGGTGGGCAGAGTGATGGTAGCAGTGGGGGAAAGTGCCAAAAAGGTGACGGTGTTAGGAGTAGTACCTGTGTAGTCAACACCTGGAGTGGCTGTCCCCGCTAGGGTGTAGTTGACGGTTAAGGCACTGGAGAGGTCGCCGGTGCGGGTGAGGGTAAAGACACTGCTTACTGAACCGGCTTCGTTACCATCGGTGGTTTTGGCGATCGAGATTGATTTTGTTGCTGCTAAACTAAAGTTGCCAAAAGCCGTACCCCAACGACCATCATCGCCGGGGGCAGTAGGATTGCCTCTGGTGAGAGCATATTCATTGAAGACCCAAAAAGAATCATTACTGGGATCCACAGAAGCACCACTATAGTCTCCCCAACGATTGCGCGGGCCACCAAAAGTTCTGACATAGCTATCCTGTCCAGCTCGCAGTAATCCCGATGACTGTACTGTGCCTGCCAGATCAGAGGCTTTTCTGCCTGTGTAGTAAGCCCCTGGAAAAATTGTGGCAGCCGAGGCCGAAAAACCAATACCCACATCTCCCACGCTATTAACCGCAATAGAAGGAAAAAATGTCGAGGTATTAGGAGCAATATCTTCTCCGCCAATATTGCCTTGATCCGCAAGAGTCAGGGCATTGAGATTGGTTGTATTGATTTGATACCAATGGGCTGTAGCTTGCCCTGCATCAGGTCCAGAGGGCGGGGCCACCGTGTTGGTTAGATAGAGATTGTTGTTGCGCCAGACCGCATTTAAAGCCCGTTGATCGTTAGTGGATACTGTTGTGCTTGTCCCAGACTGGGGTGCACCGGGTAGTGAAAACGCGGTGTTGATATCACCGACATTAATAGCCTGATAATTGAAAGAGGGGCCTCCCAGAGGATTATCAATGCGAATAACGTCGACAAAATCATTACCACCAACTGAAGTATTAACAGAGGTAGAAACGAGGAAAGTTCCTGTATTGCCTGGGGTTGTGCCAAAGGTATGAGCTGGCTGCAGTGTCCCTAGTTGAAAACCTAGCCCCGCTAGGGTTGAGGGATCATAGATGGTATTGCTGGGGGTGCCACCTGAGTAAAAAGGGGTTTTCGGGATTACCCACAATCGAGAACCACCAAAAGCTCCGTCTCCATCAAATTTAAATACATTGTTAGTGATATAGACAGCATCCTGACCCACGGCAAAACCAGGGTAGTCTGCCCAATAATTGGTGCCGCCAATATTGACTAAAGAGTTGATCGAGTAGCCAAACCAAGTACCATTAGGATCCGCATCGTCAGACACTGCTACATAAATGCGAGAACGATCATTGGACGGATTATTAATTCCGCCATCACGGCCTTGTTGTTCTAAAGTAACGACGACGAAACGATTGGAATATTGGTCGTAGATAACCTTCGGATCAAAGGTACGTGTTAAGGGATCATCGGTTGTCCCAGGCACAGCAGCGGAGAAGAAATTCTGAAGACTCTGACTATTCTGCTGAATTCCTGTTTTTGTATGCCATTCAATCGAGGAGTTAACTACGGAAACAACATGGTTTAAACCGGCTGCCCCACTAGGATCTGGAGGAATTTGAAAGAAACCAGTATTATTAGCATTTTCGTCAAAGTTGATCCCTTCAATTGAGGTGATTAAAGCGGGTGCGTTTGGGTTAAAGAACTGAGTTCTTCCCGCAGAAAAACTCGTAAATACAGGCGTACTAGCGGATAGGGGAGATGTTATGGGCAGGGATTCACCTATTGAACTCAAAATTGAGTTTGTCCGACTAATTTCTCCTAACTTGCCCAAAGCAACAAGTGGATTATTGTTGCCAACAATCACTGACTTTTTACTTTCACTGCCATTTAGTCCAGTTGGCCGCCCTGTACTGAGGTCTTCATATAGTGGCGACAAATCCTCCGATATTTGGGAATATTGGTCGAATTTTAAGGGATCTTGCAAAAAAAGTTGATTGTTGCTTTCCGAATTCTGGTTAGATTCATTGCTCATAGTTGGCAGTACTCTCCTGATGAGTTTATAAATAGTAACTGAGGGGGGTTTTCCTCTAGGGGTCAGAGAACATCAAGACATTTTCCACTAGGGAGTAGTTTCCCTCGATACAGTTAAATCGTCGGAACCTGTTAAATCAAAGGTGATTGGGAAGGCTCCATCAAAACTCAAAAAATCGGCTAGAGATGACATATCTGTACTAGATAAATTGGAACTTACTTGTGTTGTCTTCATCACCAGGCACACCCCATTTTCCGAAAATTAATCGGTCAATTACTTGGGGGTGTTGGATTGTTTCTGTTTATGGTTAGGGAAAAGGACAAGCCCAACTTTTCTGCCCTGGGGCTAAATCTCTCATCTATTTATGATTATAAATAGACAAGTTTAACAAAAAAATAAATTTTTTCTTAAATTTATCCAATAGCCTGATGAGTCACAGCAACAAGAAAAGTATTATTGAGAATGAAAAAACGTGAAAGTATTAAGCTGCCCGTGCATTTAAATTACTCCTTGAGACGCAGTTAAAATTCGTTGCGTAAATGCGTCCTAGCTTACTAGGTCAGGGTTTCTCAATCAACAGAGTAAATACTAAGACTATTTTTCAAAAACTTTAGCCCAATTACAGAAAAGATAATTAAGTGGATAAATCGCCTCTTATTGTTTCTGTGTGCAAGGGAGAAGAATAGAAATAATTTTCCAAAAAAATAGTCTTTAAAGCTTTGCCTAGCAAGAGTTGTATAAATAAGCACTAATAAATATACTAGGTTTATCAGAGACAATAAATGGGTAATATTTGGAGATAAAAAGTAATTTTTTGTTCAATAACTGGTAAAATTTTTTATAGTTTTTTAACTGATTTGCGATTTATATTTTTTAAATATAAATCAGTAATTTTATTTATTTTTCTATTAATTGCCAGCCAAATATACACCTTTATCTTCTTACAATAAATCAGCCGCCACATTCAAATCAATACCTATTGCTTAAATCAAACCTTCTCCTCACTTCAGTCTGGTTTCTGCTGTTTGATTGCTTGTTGTCACCAACTGAAGAAATCTTACCTTTAGATGAGCCTACTTTTACCTCAATCTGCTTAACCGGAACCGTGGCTAAATTAATCTTTTTTTCCTAAGTTTCCTGGAAAGATTAAGGTAAAAATTAGCTCTATCCGCCCTTAGATTGGCTGATCATGGCTATTGGCCACCGATTCGGGGCTATCCTCGCCAATCCAAGCCCTAACTAACTCGTAGCAGAGACCGAGCAGAACCGGCCCGACGAACAAACCAATAATCCCATAGGCGATCACTCCCCCGAACACCCCTAGCAGAATCACCACCATGGGAATGGGCAGACCGCGCCCCATTAAAATCGGCTTGAGGAAATTATCCACCAAGGTGGCGGGAATCATCCAGAGGGTAAATAATAGGGCGATGGAATGGGGTAGTGTTACCCAAGCGTGAATGAGCGCCCCCAAGACAATCAAACCAGGGCCAATTTGGAGAATGCCCAAAATTAGGGTGAGGAAAGTTAATAAACCGGCCGCAGGGGTTCCCACCGTCACTAAACCGATGCCGATCAAAAGACTCTGGATAATAGCAACGCCAATAACACCACGGCTAACATTGCGGACGGTGGAGGCGGTTAGACTGGCCAGCGCGATGCCTCGACCCGGGGCAATCTTTTCCGCTAACCGGTTCATCAGGCGAGTCAGATTTTTAGCCGAGAGGGTGAGGGCCGCCGCAATCAGAATCGAGGCGATAAATTTCAGCACCGTCAGACCGGTACTGGTGGCTAGGGAAAGGGATATTTTGCCCAGTTCTTTTAATTGTGGCTCGAAGCGTTGAAGAAATTGACCCGTGTTATCCGATGCCTGCTGCCAGAGACCGGCAATCCTTTCGCCAATCAGCGGCCAGGTGGCCAGATCGTCGGGGGGAGGGGGAATCACCGCCGCACCAGTATCGATATATTCCGCCAGCGTTCGCAGATTACCGGCCAGAACCGCTGCAATACCACTCACCGGACCGATAATAATCCCTAGACAAAGTAGGGTGAGGAGAACTGTGGCCAGTTTCGCCCGGCCAGCGAGTAACTTTTTTAACCAGAGAAAGAGCGGATACCAAGCGATCGCCAGAATTGCTCCCCAGAGGATCATGGTTAGGAAGGGACGCAGCAGGGTAAAACCAGCAAATAACAACAGGCCGAGAAAAAACAGCCGGATGACGAGATCGATAATTTTAGCGTCATTTTTCATCAATAGCGATCGCCTTTTGGCTAGATGAGGACATTGCTGCAATTATGGCAGTTTTTCGTTATCGGTAGTGATTCGCTAGTAGTGGTCAGCCGTCTTGCTTATCTGGTGGGGATTGTGTAAAATATTTCTTAATCAAAATAATTGCCCGATAAATCTTTACAACTGATTCTTTCAGGGTAAATCTCCTGACAAATATCTTTTTTTTTGGTCGGTGCAATGCTTACTTCCAATCGTCTTGATCGAGTAAAATCGACTAATTTAATCTATTAAGTAGGTAGGTGTTAAAAGTTGTCAGACACCCCCCTTATCAAGGGGGGCAGGGGGGATCGAAGCTAAAATCCATTTTTAATTTAATTATAACCAGCTACTTAACACATAAACCGTACTATCTCTAATTGTAAAAAGCACTCGATAGACATTTTTACCTTTCCCATAAAAAAGTTGTCGGACTTCTTTGGGTAGAAAAATCGTCTGTTCGAGCGCTAAAGCACAACGAGTTGGTTTCTCTTGCAGAGTCGCAATAGCATTCATTAATCCTCGAAACCAACGGTCAGCAAACTCAGCATTATAACCTCGATACCAGCGATAGGCTTTTTCGATCTGTGCCGTGGCAGTTGGGGTAATTTCAACCTGAAATACCATATTTTTCGGCCATTTCTTGGGCAAAATCGGCAAGAGGACGGGTTTTACCTGAATTTATCTCCTCGAAACCTTGCTGAATCCCCTCGATGCTCTCTAAATACTCCATCAGTTGTCTGAGCTTACTAGGATCGATTTGATCGAGAAAAGTCACCAGCACTTGTGAGCGATCGCTAATATCATTGGGTAACTCGGTTAGGTGTATTTGTCCATCTCGATAAACACCTTCGATGGTTTTCAGCATAAAATTCCCCTTTCTTGACTTTTTACTCGTTAAAGCGAGATGCGGACGGGAGTGCGACTGGCTTTAATTTCCACTTCGGCCGGTTTAATCAGCGATCGCCCGGTCATTTCTATCGGGACGGGAATAGAGAGAATTTCCAGGATAGTGGGGGCAATATCGGCTAAACGACCATCATCCCGCAGCTGCACATCGCCACCGTGGCCGGGTATTTTTCTCCCTTCCCCTTCAATTAAAATTAAAGGAACGGGATTAGTCGTGTGGGCCGTCCAAGGATTACCCGACTCATCCACCATCGTTTCCGCGTTACCGTGGTCGGCAGTGATTAACACTGTTCCCCCCAATTTATTGATGCTACTTAACAACTTAGCCAAGCATAGATCCACCGTTTCCACTGCTTTCATGGCCGCGTCTAAAATGCCCGTATGACCCACCATATCGGGGTTAGCGTAATTGACTACCACCAGACTATAGATCCCCTGTTCGATCGCCCCACAGACCGCTGCTGTCACCGCGGCCGCCGACATGGCCGGAGCTTGGTCATAGGTGGCGACTTTTGGACTAGGAATTAATTCGCGCACTTCTCCCTCAAAGGGTTTTTCTAACCCCCCATTAAAAAAGTAGGTGACGTGGGGATATTTTTCGGTTTCCGCACAACGAAACTGTTTTAATCCCTGTTGAGCGATCACCTGTCCTAAAATATTATTTAAATTCTGGGGAGCAAAGGCCACATCTACCGGTAATTTCGGATCGTATTGGGTGAAAGTGACAAAACTAAGCGGAGAAATTAAATCTCGATCGAAATCTTCAAAATCGGGCATAGTCAGGGCATAACATAACTGTCTAGCTCGATCGGGACGGAAATTATAGAATATCACCCCATCGCCTGCTTCGATCGCCCCCGGGGCAATTCTGGTGGGGGGAATAAATTCATCGGTAATATTTTGATCATAAAATGCCTGTAATACTTCTGTGATCGGTCGCCCGTCGATACCTTGATCACTGGTCATCACGTTATAGGCTTTTTCCACCCGATCCCAACGGCGATCCCGATCCATGGCATAATAACGGCCACTGAGAGTCACCAGGCGACCGAGTTTGATTTTATTAATATGTTCTTGAATCCGTTTAATAGCTGGCATTCCGTCGGTGACGTTGGTATCGCGACCATCGGTGATGACATGAATGCAGACATCGCTAATCCCTTGCACTTTCGCTAAGTCTAATAATCCCAGTAAGTGATCGAGATGGGAATGAACTCCCCCCTCGGAACACAAACCAATTAGGTGTAATTTGCTTTTTTTAGGGCTAATCTCGGCGCAGAGTTTTAATAAAGCCTGATTTTGTTGAATCGAACCATCTTCGATCGCATCGGAAATCCGTACTAACTCTTGTGGTACAACCCGCCCCGCTCCGATATTGAGGTGGCCAACTTCCGAGTTGCCCATCTGTCCTTCTGGTAGTCCCACATCCTTAGCGGAGGTGCGGATTAAGGTGTGGGGATAAACTTCCCAGAGACTATCCATAATCGGGGTTTTCGCCATTGCGATCGCATTATCCGACCTTTGCGGGCGATAACCCCAACCATCAAGGATAACCAGTACGACTGGGGATATAGGTGCGTGGGTCATGATATACAGTCCTAAATTAAGAGTGGATTTCCATGCACTAAGATAATATCATCGAAACTTCAATTGATCACCGGTGTCGGGGCGATCGACCCCCTAATGTCAGCAAATGATGGGTATGTCTCAAAAAAACGAAACAACTGCTTTAATAATCGCTCTTTTAGCCACTGCGGGCATTTTAGGTGGGGGTTACTTCTGGCTACAAAGTCAATGTGCTGCGGGTCAAGAATTTTTTCTCTGTGGCAGCAGTAAAAGTCCGCAAAAATCGCCAACATCGGAAAGTGCCTCCTCTCCCCTACCCCCTCCCCCTTTACCCCAGCGAGTGGTCAGTTTTGCCCCACCGACTTCTATCCCCAGTGGCACGACAATTCGCATTAACGGCTCCACCAGTATGGTACAGATTAATCAAGCCTTAAAAGCCGCTTTAACGGCCAAATTTCAGGGGGTAGAAGTCTTGACAAATGCTCAAGGATCTGATAGGGGATTAGAGGAAGTGTCCCGGGGGGCGATCGATATTGCGGCGGTGTCACGACCTTTAACCGAGTCGGAACGCTCTCAGGGATTGGCTTCTAGTCCGATCGTTCGAGATGCGATCGCTGTTGTAGTGGGGGTAAAAAATCCCTTTGCGGGGGGGTTAACCACTGCCCAAGTTAAAGATATTTTTACCGGAAAAATCACCTCTTGGTCGGAGGTGGGAGGTTCTGCTGCTACTATTCAAGTGATTAATCGTCCTCCGATTAGTGGCACTTATCAAAGTTTTCGTCAGGAAGTGCTGCAAGGGGGGGAATTTGGTAGGGGAACTAATTTTCAAATGATGGAGAGGGATGCCACTACCCCAATTTTGCGAGTTTTGGGACTGAATGGCATTAGTTACGCAACCTATAGCCAAATTGCCGACCAAAAAACCGTCAGAGCGCTCGCTATTGAGGGAATTTCAGCTAGTGAACCTAATTATCCCTGGCAGCGTACCCTTTACTACGTTTACAAAGAACCTGCTAGTGAAGCAGTCAAAGCTTTTATGGGTTTTGTGGCCTCTAGTGATGGTCAAGAAGCGATTTTTCGGGCCAATGAAGACCTACAAAAGTAGTCGAGGAAAACTAACGTGGATAGCTTAATCCAAAAACATTATAAGTAGCTGGTTATAATTAAATTAAAAATGGATTTTAGGTTCGATCCCCCCTGCCCCCCTTGATAAGGGGGGTGCTGATAGGCGGGGGTATCTGATGATTTTTAACGCCTACCTACTTATGTGGGAAATAAGCGAACCATCAGTAGATGGTTTATCATGAAAACACAAGTATTTTTTCACATATTATGGTAGAGCCTCTATTGAATTTAACGGCTTCGGTAATTGTAAACCTTGCTTTCCAAAAGTTTTTAGAGTCAGGAGCGGGAGAGTTAGGTAAAAAATTTACAACAGATGCCATCGCCACAATGGATACTTTACGCAAGAAGTTGTGGCAACGCCTTACAGGAAAGTCTGAAAAGTTAGATAAGGCTTTAAGTCAGGCGGAAGAGGGCGATCGAGGAGCTTTGGACACCATTGTCAAAAATTTGGATGTAGTAATGGACGACGATGAATCCTTTGCGACGGAAATCAAAACCCTCGCGCAGCAAATTCAGGCGGGTAAAATTAACGAAAATTCCCAAACCCAAAATATTTACGAGGGGGGAACGGGTTTTCAATCTCAAGCAAAGGATAGTGCAACGGTTAATAATGCCAAGGTGATCCATCAGTACTATGGCAATCCTCCCAATACTTGAGCGGAGTCGTCTGAAATAGGAGCGCAGACAAAGTCAAGATCTCCCCAAAACTTATCAGAGGTTGATCTAGGATATTCTAGTTCTCGGAGTTTATCACCTGTTCCTTTTGTGTTGCCTCAGTTAGATGAATCTACCTTTACGGGACGGGAAGCAGAACTCAAGCAACTAGAGGAGCAATTATTTAATCGGTCTGGTTCTCATGTTTGTAGTATTGTTGGGCTTTCAGGTGGTGGCGGTATTGGTAAAACAACTTTAGCCTATCATTTTGCAACCATTCACAAAGATAAATTTCCTGATGGGGTCATCGGCTTCAAGGTAGATGGGAAAAATCTTTATGAAATTGCTCGTAAATTTGTAAATGAGTGTTTAAAGTTTTCTGGGGAAAAAGTTGATTCAGAAGAAGATCAAGGAGCAGAAAAGGCGGCAATTCTCATGCAAGAGACGTTTGCTCACCGTCGGATGCTGTTAATTTTTGATGGTGCAGTCGATCCAAAAATTCGGCATTTGCGTCCTGGTGGCAATCTCTGTTCCGTGATTATTACGACTCGCAATCGTGAGCTTTCGGCCTTTTTAGGTATTCCTTCGGAAGCAACTATCGATCTCGATCCATTGCCAGAAGAAAAAGCCTATCAATTATTAGAAAAAATTTTAGGATTAGAAAGAGTCAAAGCAGAATCAGAAGCGGCTTATGAAATTATTCGTTTGGTCGGTTGTCTTCCTCTAGCGTTACAAATTACAGGTAAGGGATTGCGGGATACCTCTCAACGTCTTGCCGATTATCGAGTTCTTTTACAGCAAGAAAGAACTCGCCTGTCTCTACTGGAAGTATGGGGTGATGAGGAGCTTAATATGACAGCTTCTCTGAACATAAGTTTAGAAAGGTTGAGTCAAGACCAAAAAGATTTTTTTGCTTGTTGTAGTGTTTGTGCAGAAGATGGTTTCGCTTGGCAAACGGCGGCGGCAGCAGCAGGTTGTCAAAATGAGGTTGATGCTCGGCAGAAATATTTGAAAGTTTTGTCTAATTTATCGTTGCTAAATTCTGCTGAAACGGGAGATAATCGCTTTGTTTTTCATACTTTAGTGCGTGTATATGCCAGAAATTTGGCTGAAGAAAATAATTTATTAGCGATTGCTCAGGAACGTCATGCTAAGTTTTTTATCGAGTGGTTACAATCCCCTGAATTAGAAAATATAGAGGTTATTCCTGAAGTTGCTGAAAGTCTTGATGATGTAATTTTAGCGGCTCAGTGGTTACAGAATCAGAATCAAGAAAGTCTAACAGAGCAGGATAAAAAAGAACGTTATGAATTTATCCTTAAATTACAGCCACTATTTGAAGAAAATGGTTATTACGAAAAAGCCATAAAATTAATGAAAACGTTTCAGTCTTGGGCTAAAAAATCTGAAGATTGGAATGCTGTTGTTAAATATCAAATGCACGAGGCCCGTTATTTATCCTTTGCCGAAAAGTTTAAAGAGGCCGAGAAAATTATCAAAGAAGCTGCAACGCATTTAAAAAATCTCAAAAGTTTGAGCTACAGTAAATATAAGGAACGTAAAGCCAAACTATTGAATGTATTAGGAGGAATTTTTCAGAAACAAGGTAAGATCGAGAAAGCAATTAGGGCTTTTAAAGAACAAGTTTTTATCGATGAAGAAATTGGCAACGATAAATCATTAGCAATTGTTTCTATTCGTTTAGGTCGGTTATTAGAATCTCAATATAAATTTGAAGAAGCAGAGCAAGTTTTTCAAAGAGGAATTGATGTATCTGAAGCGATAAATGATCAATTTCAGCTTTCTATTACATTGAATCGTTTAGGTCGGTTATTAGAATCTCAACATAAATTTGAAGAAGCAGAGGAAGTTTTTCAAAGAGGAATTGAGGTATCTGAAGCGATAAATGATCAACTTCAATTAGCTATTTGCTTAGATAATTTAGGACTTTTAATGTATAAAAAATATCCTGAGAATAAAGAAAATGCAATAAAATTAAGAATAAAAGCTGCCGCAATCTATAAAAATTTAAATAGAGAGCGTACAGCGGCAAGTATTTATATTAAGAGCGGTGGTTTTTATTTTGGTAAATATTCATTAGACAAGACTTATCTAAGTCAACATTTATTAGATAAGTCTTTGACAATGTTTTTATTGGCAGCAGAGCTTTGTCAAAATATTGATTCAGTCGATGCAATAATATTTGGTCTGCGATCCTTGGCGAGGGAGTTTCATCTCAAAGGAAATTTTAAGCAAGCGTTGATAGCCCTTAAGAATATGATAGAAATATGTTTAAAAACTGACAAGAAAAAACTTTTAGCCATAGCATATCATCGGTTAGGTTTAATTTATTCATTTAATAAACAATTTATTAAATCTCAACAAGCTTTTGAGTATGAAATTAAAGTTGCATTAGAAATCAATGATACTCGCCAACTTGCTATTGGTTTACGAAGATTAAATGATTTATATAATCGTTTCATTAAAGAAAATAATTTTGTTAATGCTGAAAATCTTCTTAAAAGACTAATCAAAATATTTTATAAATATAATGCTAAATTTAATGTTATTATTACATTAAATCGTTTAGGATGGCTATTACAACAGCAAGGTAAATTAGAAGAAGCACAGCAAGCTTTTGAACGACAAATTTTAATTGCTGAAGAAATTGACAATCAACCTCAACTTGTCATTACATTAAATCGTTTAGGGCAATTGTTTGAAAAACAAGGGAAATTAGTAGAAGCACAACAAGCTTTTGAACGATCCATTGATATTTCTAGAGAATTAAATAATCAGCATCAATTATCTATTACCTTATACCACTTTGGATTATTGCTCAAAAAACAAGGAAATATCGAAAGAGCTATTGTTTTTTTGGAAGAATCAGCTTCTTTATTTAGAGATTTGGGAGAAAATAAAAAAGCTGGGATTACATATATCACATTGGGAGGAATTTATCAAACTAAAGAAAACTTACATGACTGTTTGCGTGTTTTTTCACTGGCAGCAGAATTTCATCAAGATTTAGATTGCTCTATAATAATCGGATCGTTAAGAAATTTAGCTAGGGTTTTTCAAAAGAAAAAAGAATTTAATAACGCATTAAATGCAACAAATACTTTAATTGATATTTGTTTAATTACTGACAATCAAAAGCAGCTGTCAATAGCCTATCATATACTAGGTATAATTCAGTTAGACAATAAAAACTTTTTGCAAGCACAACGGGCTTTTGAAAAAGAAATTGCAGTCGCTGAAAATATTAATGATTTGCCTCAAATTGATTCAGGATTATTTCGTTTAGTCGAATTGATGAAATCACAGGGAAAACTTAAAAGTATTGACAATCTTCTCAGAAAATGTAGTGAAATTTTTGAGAACTCCAAAACTCTGGCTAGTTTAAAAAAAATTAAATGTATTTTAGCAGATATTAAAAAAATGGATCAACAATGGTATGAAGCTGAAAAACTTTTTCGAGAAGCTTATGATTTAGCAGTAACACTTGAGGATGAACGAGGACAAGCTGTTATAGCAAATAATCTAGGAAAAGTTATTGCAAATCAGGAAGGAGAAAAAAAATTCCAACTTGCTCAAATGTATTTTCGTAAAAGCATTGAATTAGGAGTCAAACTTAATGATCAATCTCATCTGGCAAAAGTTTATACTGCAATGGGGCAAGCATTTTTAGTGAATGGAAATCTTGGGCAAGCTATTAATAAGTTATCTGAAGGCTTTACTATTGATGAAACCTTCGCCAATATTAGTGGTTTGAAAATTGTCACCCCCGATTTAACCTATGCTTTAACTCAGCTAGGCAGGCAACAAGAAGCTTTAGATTATTGTGATAGATGTTTAAAAATCGCTCACAACGATTCAAAATTTCTACAACTAAAGAAAAAAATACAAGAGGCTATTTCTCGTAGGATTTCAGTAAAAATGCTCAAATTTGGTGTGATTGTTTTTATCAAGCAAGACGAAAAAGATAATTTACTTTGGGGAAGAATTGCGCCGAATGATCAGAGTCCACATATCCATTTTAATGAAAGATTTGTCGGCTCTGAAATTGTCTCAAAGCTAACGAAAGGAACTGTAGTGTTAGTAGAATGGGAGGAAAAGTCTGGAAAATTTTATGCCAAAAGAATTGAAGTTATGGAGTAAAAATAACAATTTAAGGTGGATTCATGTTCGTTATGATACATTTTCCACGCTAAAAGGCTTATCCAATAAGGAATTGACTGTGCCAGATGAATAAAGCAACCGCCGTGGCAGTCAAGCTATAGTTAGCCAACGAACAAAAAACAGAGTTTGGATTGTCAAACCCTTAATAAAAACCCTAATCAACCGACTTATTCCTTATCTTCTCATTAGTTAAGGTGCGATCGCTGTCTGACAGGAGGTTCTAAGAAGATGATCGCTGTTCGATCGCAAAACAGGTGAGCTAATGCTGGCGGCCGCTAAACGAGAAAAAGAAGGATGGATAGACAGCAAATCCGCCGAGAAGTTTTCCTGTGAGGATTTGCGGATGATCGATCGAGAATGGTTAAATGCTTCGGGAAGAAAGTTTGGCTTTTCCGTACAATTGGCTATCTACAAGCAGAAAGGCAACTCGATCGGTGACTATAATTCGGGAGCGTGGCGACGTTTTGGGGACGCAGTAGTTTCTTTCGCTCGCGTTGCGGCTTGTGAATTGTAGCGTATAAGGCGTGTCGCAGTTTTTTCAAACTCCGATCCTACATCGTTTCCACACGAGGTTATCAGGGGTTCCGCGATTCGATACCTGTCACCGTCACCCCAGGAGGGTAAATGCCATTTTCCCCTACATAATCTATGGTTTATAATTACGATAGATATTAACCAGCGCAAGTTAGGAGTAAATACTTGTCAAAAAAGAAATTTCGTAAATCTGTTGAAAGCATTCGTTATCAAATTCTGATCCATCATCAAAAAATTGCCAATGAGGAACAAAAAGAATCCCCCGATGAAAACTTAATTAATTACTGGAAAAGAGAAATTAAAGGTTTAGAAAAAAGTTTATCTAGAGCAGAAAAGCGATTAAACAGAGGAAAATAAGCAATGATTTCAAACACTGAAAAACCCTTGAAAGTCAACTCTACCTTGGCCACTCTATTATCTGAATTAGGTGAAGAATGCGAGGCGGTTTTATTCTTACTAAGTCAGCTTAAATTACCAAGCCTAACTGATGACCAAAAAGGGGATATTTTGGCAGAATTAATAGGCTCAATTACTCACTTGCACGTTCATACCGAAAATTTACCTGATTTAATTGGGGATGAAATTTTAGCTTTGCCAGATGATCAATAATGTTATGATGATTCTTTGTTCTCTGGTTCAGTAGTAGTAGGTTGGGTTGAGGCACGAAACCCAACACAAAGCCTATAATTCTTGGGTTTCACTCTGTTCAACCCAACCTACATAACTTATCAAATCAAACAAATTCGTAATCTAATTTTAAAATATAAATTAGGAGGGAAAGATGAAAATTCGCTATGAATTAATTATTTATTGGAGTGAGGAAGATCAAGCTTTTATTGTTGAAGTTCCAGAATTAGCAGGATGTATGGCAGATGGAGAAACCTATCAAGAAGCTGTACAAAATGCTGAACTCGTTATTCAAGAATGGATTGAAAGTGCCAAACAACTAGAACGAATCATTCCTGAACCAAAAGGACGACTATTATTTACCTAATGATGAAGTTTCTCTGATTGTTTCCCCATTCCCCCTTGTCAGGCTGCAACAATAACTGATAATTTCCTCCCAGAGGTTTGAACACAATAAAACCGTCTCCTATCTGCATCGCCGCTAATCGTTTTGAAGTAACCAAAACAACCAGTAAAGTTGTCGCCAGATCATTAATGTCTAACTGTTCTTTTTCGGCTTCTTCTTGGAGAGTTTGCTGAACATAAGCCAACATTTGCCAGAATATTTCCTTTAATTCGGCTTCAGTTTCAGTTGCCGCAAATGCTGTTTTTTTGAGCTTATACTCTAAAAATTGCAGTGATGCTTTAACTGTTATTTTCGCACCCAAATCCGAATGTTTGGCACTACCGGCCCCATCAGCCACGGCTCCAATCAAAACATCCTGACCCAATAATTTATAATCAAGGTTTTGATCCCATCATTGAGAGCCTTAATCGGTTCCCCTTGCATTGAACCAGAGGTATCTAGTAGTAGTACCACAGGACAGCGATTTTCCTGATTTTCGACAAATTCAGCCACACCAATCGGCATTTTTTTCAAGCCTCCTAATTTTTTGAACTGGGGGAACTATGGGAGTTGTAGCAATTGGGATTATCTACTTTTTGTCCCATTATATTATCTCTGCCAGTCCCATCAGAAAAGATATCTTTCCCTTAAGCTGAACGCGGGATTTGATTTTTGACTATTAGTCGCAGGGTTTGTTGCAATTCCTCGCGACTGTGAATTTCCTCCAGACGGTGAACCGGAACACCTCGATCGAAGAGAATTAAAGTAGGCAGACTACGCAGACGAAAACTATTAGCTAATTTAAAATTATTATCGGCATTGACACCGACTAATTGAATCGCATCTTGACACTCATTTTGCCAAGAAAAGAGGGTGGGTTGGATTAAACGACATAAACCACACCAAGGCGCCCAAAAATACACGAGAACCGGACGAGAAGACTCTAAAACTAGCTTAGGGAAGCTCTTTTCGTTGACAGATAGTATCATGTCTAAACGTATTTTATGAAAACTTTATTTTGATATAGAAGCCATTCTACACCAATCGGGATCAACAGGAAAGGGGTTGGGAGCAAAATCACCAATAAATTTTACTTGTTGCTTGCATTAGCCAAGGATGCGCCCACCAGAGGAGTAAAATAAACCCTGTTACTCCTAGATAGGCAGGACGAAGGAATTCTTGCCATTTTAGACTTTGCCGACCATCGATAATTGCTAAAAAGGGAACCACTGAGGTGCGTTCTTTGATCTTTAAAAATGCCTCTCCGTAACGGTCTTCTAGCCGGCGATCGCCATGCCAGACGGCAAAAAGATGATGAGCAATTAAACCTAGGGAAGTTAATAGGGTAAAGCTTGTCCCTAACCAGAGGGTGTGAGCAATACACCAGATCACCTGTCCTACCATCTGGGGATGACGGGTAACGCGCAGGATGCCGGTTTCATAGAGATGAACCTGGGGTTTTTGGATAGCGGCGATCTCCAGCAGGTTAAAGGTGGCAGGATAGAGAAAGAAAAAAGAAATGGCCGAAAGTATCCAAACTAGGGTTTTAACTCCAGTTACTCCCTGTACTTGCCAGAGAAGCAAACCATCATAACGATGATTGAAGAAATAAACTACTAAAATTACTGCTAGAGGGATACTCACAAGGGCAAATAATACCCGATACAGTCGCGCACCGATGATGACTTCTCCCCGCATTCGTAAACTGGCTAATCCGCTATGGGCAACAGCAAAACCCAATAATAAACCTAACATGATCCAATGACTAGCGAATGCCACTTTTACCCTCTTGATTGACTAAATTTTTCTCCCAATTCTATTTTAAAGATTGATGGTTAATTTTCAGCCTCTTTTTTTTGTGTTGCCAGTATCGGGGATTCGGGGCAAAATAAAACTATGCTTCCCCAAAGCGACTCCCAAGAATATACCCAGGGAACTATCTAATTTTGCAACTTTTTAGGTAATATGTCTTATCCCCAAAAGCGATTTGTGATGGTCTGTCAGCATTCTTCCTGTTTGGTGCAGGGTGCGTCCGAGCTTCTTTTAGCATGGCAAACGGCAGCTCTCCCAGAAGATGTCATCGTTATGACCAGTAGCTGTCAAGGACAGTGTAGCACTAGCCCCACGGTGAGGATTATTCCTGAAGAAACTTGGTACTGTCGTGTTAAACCAGAGGATGTCAATCAGATTGTCGAGGAACATTTAAAAAACGGTCAACCGGTCGAGCGTTTACTCCATCCACGCATTCACGCTCAATGGCAGTAAACTCGATCGTCAATTTTTAGGTTATGCTTCACAATAGTCTTTTGCTCCTAGGTTAACCCCTGTGAATGCCTATGATTGCAATCTGGAGACTTAATTCTCGGATAATACATTTGTTTTAAGTAGGTAGGCGTTAAAAATTATCAGACACCCCCCTTATCAAGGGGGGCAGGGGGGATCGAACCTAAAATCCATTTTTAATTTAATTATAACCAGCTACTTAAATGATCGGGTTCCTTTCGGGATTTCCGAAGAACAAAAAAGGGGACTTAGCCCCTTTTTCTGGATTAGTTAGTTATTTTTTCGGCGATAACATCATCATCATGTTACGACCTTCTTTTTTTGGTGCTTGCTGTACCTCAGCTACATCCTCTAAATCCTTGGCCATGCGTGCCAGTAATTCTTCCGCTAGGTTAGAGTGTTGAATTTCCCGACCTCGGAAGGTAATCGTCGCTTTTACCTTATCTCCCGCTTTTAAAAAACGTTGCGCTTGGTTGACTCGCACGTTGTAGTCATGCTCATCGATTTTATAGCGCATTTTAACTTCTTTTATATCGGCTGTATGCTGTTTTTTCTTGGCTTCGCGGGCTTTTTTCTCCTGTTCAAACTTGTACTTGCCATAGTCCATAATCCGGCAAACGGGAGGACTTGCCGTTTCACTGACGAGGACGAGATCAAGTTCCTTTTCTTCGGCCACGCGCAAAGCTTCGGCAGGAGTAATAATGCCTAGCTGAGAGCCGTCGCTATCGATAACGCGGATTTCAGGAAAGCGGATTCTTTCGTTAATTTGGGGGAGATCGCGAGTAGTGCGTCTTTTATCTATCACAGGCGTTCTGGGTTATCTCTATTCTAGTTAGTTAATCGGGTGGAGTTTACAAAATGATTTACTTGTTATTCTACCTACTCGATCGAGTTTCTTGGCCAATTGTTAAGTTTTCTTGCAATGTTAATTTTTAGCCGCCGGTCGTCAGCCGTCGGCCGTCAGCCAGATAAGCTGTTGTCTATGGGCTTTGTTAGACTAAGACCCTATACTCTCAGGAATCGATCGGTAAGGTGCGTTCTCCCTCCTTGCGGCAGGTAACGCACCCGACAAAATCTCTCAGGAATTGATCGGTAGTTATAATATCGTTACGGCGGATTCATGTTTGTTCTGGTAAATTCCCTAGACCGAAAAGCTTACCCAATAAGGAGTTGGCTGTACCAGAGGAATAAGGTAACTGCTGTATGCCATCAACAACCATCGTCAACCAATGATGCCTAAACTACCCTTTTCTAGGAAAAACAATCAGAAAAAAAGTCATCAATCCGAACAGCCCTCTGTAAATTCTACCACACCAGAGACAAAATCAAAACAATCGATCATTACAAGGATCGGTCAACTATTATCTTTCTGGACAAACAATCAGAAAAAAAGTCATCCATCCGAACAACCCTCTGTAAATTCTACCGAATCAGAGAAAAAAAACACGATCCTTTCATGGCTAATGGAATTCGGGCAAAAAAGTTTACTGATAGCGATCGTGACTGCATCGAGTTCGGTTATAGTTACTTTTATCACTAATCCCGATAAAGTTCAACTCTGGCTAACTATTTTATTCCCAAAACCTGTTTCCTTCTCTTGCGAGGGGATCACTGTTCAAATCCCGCAGAATTGGCAACAACTTGGATGTCAATCTGTTGCAATTCCTAATGTTCCTGATGCTACCATCATCCCCAAGTCTTTTGTTAGTAATGAAAGCAATTCTCCTAAAATACGCTTGATTGTCGAAGAGCTTTATGAGAACGATATTACTTTGCAAAAATTTTACCAGAAAGAAAAAGAACAAGCACAATTATTTATAGATAACAAGAAAAATACTTATTTTAGAGGTAATAAAAAATTTCAATTCAAGGTTAATTCAGCCTACGAATTAGTTTATGATGCAGACAATATTAAACGAAAAGATATTGGTTTTTTATACAGTAAAAAACAATATACGATTCGTTATGAAGCCAGTACCCAAGACTTTGACAAGTATGAAAAGGAAGCGAGAGAGATAATCAACTCTTTAGAGTTAGATTCGGTTAAAGAAGCGAAATAGTCTATGATTAAAAGTTTTCGCTGTCAAGACACAGAAACCCTGTCAAGTTGAAATTGTTGATTATCATTAAGTGAGGTTTATGATGAATAATTGGAAAAGCTCCATTCACCCCGGTGAAATTCTCGCGGATGAATTAGAAGAAATTGATATTACTATCTCTCAGCTTGCCCAAAAAATTTATGTTTCGCCAGAAACTCTCTATCACATCCTACAAAAAGACGCGAATCTCACGGGAGATATTGCTTTAAAATTAGGAGGTTTCTTTAATACTGGTGTAGAATTGTGGATGAATTTACAAAAGGCTTATGAATTGGATGTAGCCAGAGAAAATCTAGGCAATAGGCTAGAAGAAATCATTCCCTATCAATCTATTTCTTCTCTATAAATTGATTAAATTATCATCAAAATAATAGGATTTACTGGACAATGCTTCAAATATAATGATCTGTGCTACGATCTCGGCTATAATAGCATCATTCGGTTTTCTTTATTGTCTGAGGAGTCACCTGATATGGTTTACAGAACATCGGCTTTTGGTTTACTCGCTTTGGCTTTATTGGTTTCGGGGGTTAGCGTGTCGGCATCTCAGAGAATGACAGGGGTAAGAGAAAGCCAAGTCAACGACGGAATCAATAGCCGTAGGGACACACAACTACTGGCACAAGCCAATGTTAATGAGGATGAAAGATTTGAGGGAACTCTTCAAGGTTGTAAACGTACTGGTCCAAGCGTGCAATGTTCGGTGGCGGTTAGAAGTAAGAAAGATTATGGTGCTTATGTGCAATGTCAAGAGGACAACGTTACTCGATTATTTGATACATCTGGCACTGTTTATCCCTGCGCTAAAATAAAGATTGGTAATCAAGAAGATGTAAATGGATTGTATTTGAGATTTCCTCAAGGAACACCTGTCAAAGTAACTCTAACTTTTAATAATGTTTCTTCTCAGGTAAACGAGTTTGATACGCTTGAGATTAGTTTTACCGTTTTTAATCGATCCGATTCATATCTAAAATTCAAAAATATTAAATTACCTAGATAAACGCCTGTAATCGTGAGGATTCAGCTTTTGATCAAAGTTCAAAATTTCAAGATTGTATAGCCAATCAAAGAGAGTTATCTTTTGATTAACGCCTTAAATTGCTGAAGCTTTGGAGTTAGGTGTTGAAAGTTTATCTTTAACAATTATTATAAACAATCCAATAACCGACCATACAAGCTAGTTCCCTCGCTTTGCCAAGGCTCTCGATATTTATATAAGTCATCTAACTCATTATAATTATTATAGATGGGTACGGGCAAACCGAAAGGAATTTTTTCTATTTTCTCGCCATATACAAACCAAATCGGATAAAAACCTCGATTAGTTTTTTTTCGAGAGTATAGGCTATTGGGAGAAAGATCTTTTGATATTTCTTGGATATTGTTAAACCATCCTACCTTCTGAGCAAATGCTGTATATTTATCGATGTTCGACTCCGGGTTGTCTCTATTATATTCACTGTGATACGCGCTGTAAATGCCTCTTTGTACTTTGAAACCGTATTCTCCACCAGAGGCTTGTTGCCACTTTACATCTAGATATTTTAATGTGGAACATTCTAAATTCTTCACCTCAAAACTATCTAAATCACCTGACTGATCCGCATCACCTTCTTTTAGTAAAATCTCCCAAGTTTTATCATTCGCTTGTCCCCATTTTTTAGCTGCTAGTAATTGCTCCAAAGTTTGATTGGGAGAGGGAAGATGGGAAGATAATCTTTGAGAATTCCGAATCGCTTGCCACTGAGGATATAAATCAATAGGAATCGCTAAAGATGATGATTTATTCCCAGAAGCGTCTTTATCTGCTTCGACTAATATTCCGACTAATTCACCATTTTTATTAACAACCGCGCCGCCACTCATTCCGACTTCCGTTGTTACATCCATCTTCAGCGTTGCCCCCTTTTTCCCTTTTAGTAGAGCATCAGGAGGTAATTTATCATTAAATTTACCCAGGTTAAGGGTAGGAGTAGATAGTCTTTTTGTAATCTTAGAGGAAGGAAGCGGATAGCCAGAAACGGTTAAATCATCGGTGGGTTGTAATTGCTGGCTATCTCCTATATTCGCCGTTCGATATTTAGCAGAACTTTGTATGGTAATCTCCGCTAGATCGTAATCGTCAATTTGCTTAATATTTTTCTCATTAATGATGTGGCTACCGATTATTTGCTGATTAGAAGGATTAAAAATTAAAACTTTATAGTTTCTCTTTTCTTGCACCACATGATATGCTGTTAGAATCGTGTAGAATTGTCCTTGCTGGCGAACGATTACCCCAGAACCCCCATCCTCTTTATAGCTTCCTTCTACATCAATTCTGACGGTAATCTCCTTTAATTGTGATTGATCCAACTGAGCGATCGCCACAGGAAAAGGTATCAATATCGAGACAATACCCAACCAAGCGAACCATCTTTTTATCATTGTCTTTCAGTCCTCGATCGCTCCACTTCTTCGATAAACTTCTTGACATGAATATAAACTTCTCGGTGAGTCTCCCCATAATAAAAACGAAACTCTCCCGTTAATTTTAAATCCGTCCGATAGCGAAGTGCTAACATCTTATCTAAAACTCTTTCCGCGTTTTCCCCTCGCTTTAATTTAACGATAAGTTCTCTTTCGGTATCGCAAGCTTTATCTTTGGGTTCCTTGACAAAACAAATGATCGGATAATTATCACTCGATTTTCCCGTCCGTAAAAAAGAACGACTCCAGGTTTTATCGTCATATCTTGCTTGAATAATCTCAGAAACTTCCTTGCACCGCTCTAGTGGCTTTTCCCCCGCAACTTCCTCCACCCAATAAATAAATGGTACTAAATTCGCCGTTCCGTTCTGGATCATTGTCGTGGGAACTTTTTGCTTTGTGGAGGGATAGCTTTCTATTTGACAGGTAACTTTGGGTGATTCCGTTCGCCCTTGTTGTGGGGTGAAACCATTAGAAAGCATAACAACAAATGCCAAGGGGAAATAGCGCCAGAAAACATTCATCGCGGTTGTCGCAAGCGAGAAGTATATGCCGCGATTGTATCATAATCGGTAAGGTGCGTTCCCTGTCGTCGCAGCAAGAAACGCACCCGACAAAATCTGGGGATTGCTCGATCACCCCCGCTTCCCTATTCCCTAATTCGCTCCCTAAATATCTAACCTTTGGTAGATGCTATTAAGATGATTTAGGTGCTGCTGGGGATCAAAGCAACTTTCGATCTCGTCGGGGGATAAAATGCCAGTAACTCGCTCATCTTGGCTGATAAAAGCTTTAAAATTGCCGTTATCGGTGTTCCAAGCGCGATGGGCGTTTTCTTGGACGATTTTATAGGCAGATTCCCGGCTAATTCCCTTACTCACTAAAGTTAAAAGAACTCTTTGACTGAAAATCACGCCACCATAGACATTCATATTTCGCTTCATGTTTTCGGGATACACCAGCAGATTTTTGACTAAATCGGTGATTTCCTTGAGCATAAAGTGGGTCAAAATGCAAACATCCGGCAGCATCACCCGTTCTACGGAACTATGGGAAATATCTCTTTCGTGCCAGAGGGCGATATTTTCTAAAGCGGAAACGGTATGACTACGGATAATTCTCGCCATTCCCGTTAAGCGTTCTGAACGGATGGGATTACGTTTATGGGGCATAGCGGAGGAGCCTTTTTGTCCTTTGGAAAAGTATTCTTCCACTTCTAGGACATCGGTTCTTTGCAGGTTGCGAATCTCCACGGCAAAACGTTCGATCGAAGCCGCTAATAAGGCTAATTGTTGCACATAATCGGCGTGTCGATCGCGGGAGATAACTTGAGTGGAAGCGGTATCCGGTTCTAATCCTAACTTCTGACAGGTTAACGCCTCAATTTTGGGATCAATATTGGCATAGGTTCCCACTGCACCGGATATTTTACCGATGGCGATGTCTTGGCGCAAGCGAATTAAACGATCGCGTCCTCGCAGCACTTCCGCTAACCATCCCGCTAGTTTAAAGCCAAAGGTGATCGGTTCGGCGTGAATGCCGTGGGAACGTCCCACCATGACTGTATAACGGTGTTCTTGGGCGCGATAGCGCAGGGCTTGAATAAAATCTTCTAATTGTTCTAGAATCAGGTTTAAACTGGCGACTAATTGTAAGGACAGAGCGGTATCTAATACATCAGAACTGGTTAAACCCAAATGAATATAACGCCCCGGCTCGCCCACATATTCGTTAACATTTGTTAAAAAGGCGATGACATCGTGGCGCACTTCTGCTTCTATTTCTAAAATGCGATCAGGATCAAAATTAGCTTTTGCCTTAATTTCTTCTACTGCATCCCCCGGAATATAGCCTAATTCTGCCTGCGCTTCACAGACGGCTATCTCTACCTCTAGCCATGTTTGATATTTATATCTATCCGTCCACAAATTCCCCATTGCGGGGAGAGTATAACGCTCGATCACTATTAATTCTTCCAAGACAACCGTTTAATTGTATCGGATCGGGGCAAGTCCGGGAATAGGCAAGGGGCAGCGGAGAGTTTTGTTTTCCCCACTCCCTTTTCACCGGTTAGTGTTTTAGGTTCGATCCCCCCTTAATCCCCCCTTGATAAGGGGGGCATCTGATAATTTTTAACGCCTACCTACTTATCTTGTTTAATTTAGCCTGAATCGAATCCCTACCCCCTTGCTTCAACCCATGCTCGCATTTTACCCGGATTGTTCAATCCGTAGGGATCGACGAGTTGTTTAAATTCTAGTTGCAGGGGATTAATCTGTCTGCTGCCGCCATCTTCCATGATATAAGTGTGAGGATTGGCAATGGCTGCCCCCTGTTGTTCATAGATAGCAATAATCTCATTTAATCGAGTTTCTGTGGTAAATTCTAGCAAGGGAAGACCGGCGGGAATAACTTTACCTTGAAATCTCAAAAATTCTAGGTGCATCATTATTTCCTCCCCAAAATAATTATAGAGTTTCTCCACCGTGGCTAGATTAAAATAAAAAGCCTGTAGATAAGTTATTTTGGGGTTACAACTACGCGCATGGAGAGTGGTATGATTCCAAGTAAATTCTAAGATACTGTTGCCTTTTTGGGTTTCTTCTGGCGTTTTATAGTAGGTAAGTTCACCATTATATTCTTTAATTAAAGATTCTAATGCGACTCGATCGCTGTCCGATACTATTAACAAAACTGCCGCTTTTCCTGTGGGTAAATAATCCTTAAGAGCGATAAAATAAGCGGGAATTGGCCAGGAGTGCACACTAACCATTTTCTTGACAATGCCATCACTATCACTAAGAGCTTGACCGAATTTAGCGGCGGTGATAAAATCGGCAAAAGTAACGATAAATTCTGCCCAAGGATAACAGGGAGCGAGGGCTATTTCTAACTCGGTAATAATGCCATTGGTTCCGTAGGCATGATTGACTTTTTCTACTTCATCCCCCCGTAGTTCGATAATTTTTGGTTCCGCTTCTAGGGTGACTAATTGCACTGCTTGCAGATTGCCTCTATCCTTCAATTGTCCATAATTAATCGAACCCATGCCCACACTGCCACCCCCGATAAAACCGCCAATTGTCGCCGTCCGATAGGTAGAGGGAGCCATTCTTAATTCCCAACCAATTGCGCGAGCTTGTTTATCAAAAAATGCCATTTTTACCCCCGCTTCTACCCGTGCTGTACCCGGTTCGATCGAGATAATTTTTGTTAGTTTGGTTGTGTCTAAAATTACTCCTCCCTGCAAGGGAACACATTGACCATAATTACCTGTACCCGCACCTCTAACTGTTAAAGGAATTTGGTATTTAACGCAGGTTTTAGCGATGTCAATAACTTCTTGGCTATTGTGGGGACGAATGACTAAATCAGCCCGTTTATCTTGCAGTTGTGCCTCTAAAATGGGACTAAAATGATAATAATCTAAGGAAAGTTTCGCCACTTGCCCCGGATCGGTGATAATTTCCAGATGGGCAAGTTCTTCAATGAGATTTTGATAGTTAGATTTCATGGTTAGGTAGAGATTGCTGAAAAGGTATATTGGTGGGGTTAGGAGCCAGGATTCAGGAGACAGGATTCAGGAGTCAGGATTCAGGATTCAGGAGATTATTTTTATTTATTCCCCCCACACCCTACACCCCACACCCTACACCCTACACCCTACACCCTACACCCTACACCCCAATCAGCGATCGCTGGATAAGAAAAAATTAAAAACCGATCGCCTAGGGGATCGGTTTTACTAAAAATTATAAACTTTTATTAACTTTGTTTGCTGAGAAACTGTTGAGCTTGTCTAATAGCGGCAGCGCCGATATTGAAGAAAGCCCAGCCACCAGCAATAAGCAAAGGGGTTAAAACGATTAACACTCTCCAGTCCATAGATTTCCTTCTCCTCGGTCAGTGCTTAAAAGATTGTTACTTGATTCTCATTTTATATTTATACCCTAAACCGCCCCTTTTGGGAATCCGGTATCAGTACCTTTTCCCCCATGAACGAGGGCAAGTTTAGCATAACGCTCGGCGTGTTCAATCAACTCTTGAGCCTCCTGTGACGACACTTCCCGGACGCGTTTAGCGGGAATACCCACCACTAAAGATCGCGGTGGTATATCTTTTGTCACAATACTACCCGCCCCGACAATACTACCCGCCCCGACGCGCACACCATCGAGAATCACTGCCCCAATGCCGATTAAACAACCGCGTTCAATATGGGCTGCGTGAATTACCGCCCGATGCCCGATGGTAACGTAATCTTCAAGGATAGTAATTTTGCCTGGATCTCCGTGTAGGATCGCCCCATCTTGGATATTAGTATAGGACCCAATTTCGATGCGTTCCACATCGGCACGCAATACCGCCCCATACCAAACACTCACCCCCACAGCTAGGGAAATATCGCCTATTACCGTGGCATTAGGGGCGATAAAAGCCGCTTGACTGACATCGACAATCGGCCAGAAATTAGAAGTTGATCTTAAGTTATCTAAAGACATGGGAGGATCTGCACTAAAGTCGAAAGAGAATACCCGTCCAATTTGGTTGGGTATAATATATATAGGATTATTGGTAAAAAGATAACAATTTTTAGTTTAGGTTCTTCCATGATCAATGCAAGTTTACAATACCCTGTTTTTGGCCCCGATATCCATTGTCCTCACTGTCGGCAGCTAATCCCCGCCCTCACTTTGACGGATACCTATTTGTGTCCGCGCCATGGGGCTTTTGAAGCCGATCCCAAAACGGGTGAGTTGGTTCACTTGCAGTCAGGACGGCATTGGCGACTCTGGAATGGTGAGTGGTATCGTCAACACACTCACCCGGATGGTATTCGTTTTGAGATTCACGAAGCACTCGATCGCCTCTATACCCAAGGATTTAAAGCGACTAAAGTAATTATTGCCAACCGTTATCGGGATTTAGTTAGTTCCTACCTAGAACGTAACACCACTTGGCGCGGTAATGAACCGGGTGAAGCCGCTATTCCCCGTCTCTACGGTTTACCAGTAGAATTTAGTCCCGATGCCCCCGATGAACCCTGTTGGGATGTAATTAACTTTGATCTGGAAAAAGAACCGGGGGTTCCCAAACGCTATCCCTATTTTCGTCTTTTTGACTGATTACTGATCACTGAAAATGCACCATGCTTCTATTCGGACGGCTAATATCCATCGGGCGATCGCTTTTTATCAACTTCTCGGTTTTACCCTAGAGGAAAGATTCACCACGGGTTATACTTTGGCCTGTTGGCTCATCGGGTTAAACGGACGCATCGAATTAATCCAAATTCCCCAACCGAAACCCGCACCCGATGCCTTTGGTGATCAGCATTATGTGGGTTATTATCACTTGTCTTTTGACCTAACAGAAAATGTCAGCAATTTACCAGAATGGTTAGAAAAATTAACAAATAACTTTCAGCAAGCCCATCAAGAGGATGCCAATTTATATCAACCTTTAAATATTCTTTTGCCCCCCCAACAACAGATGATCGGCGATCATGTCTATGAAGTCACCTTTATTGCCGATACAGACGGTTTACCCTTGGAATTTATCCGTCGTTTAACCTAAAAAGATTGTCCCACTTCTAGGACTTTTGTTTGGCCATTGCGAGACAAAATAACCTGTTGATTGCCAACTTCCACTAAAGTCCAACCGTTGACAAATTCCCCCGGAGAAATACGGGTAGTTATGCCCTTATTATCAAATAAAGCTGTAGATTGATCGCCTAAATCCATCACCCCCACCAGGGTATTTTTCACCTGATTATTGGTAGGAATAACCGCTGCCACCGGCGGTTTCACCTCGGGGGCAGCCGGTAATGGTGGTGCAGCAATGTCGGTATTTGAGGGTGTAACTGGGACAAGTTTGGCAGTAGTTTCAGGGGTTTGGGGATAAACAGGAACGTAAATTCTTTCTATGATCTGGGGAGTATTATTAACCGGTAAATTAGCGGGTGGTGCTGGTAGAACTGGCACTACTGGAGAAGGGTTATTTTTGGCAGCAGGATTGGGATCGGGGGATAAAGTTTGACTTTGGCGATCAATAATAGCAAGGGATGATTGCAGATAGGCAATAAATTTTTTATCTTCCTGGGAAATCGTGCCATTTTGAGAGATGGGGGCATTTTTTTGACTGATTAGCCATGCCACCACCCAACCTAGATAGATGCAAGCAATAACAAAAATAACTTTATCTAGGGGCATTCTTGGATTTTCTTCATAGCCCGCCGGCATATTTGTTTCACTCCTTGATCGATGCTGTAGTTTCGATTCTAACAGGATAACACTCATTTATTCTACCTCAATTTTCCTTTTTAACTCAGTGACGGATTTTGTTCACAATGTAGGGGCGAACTGCGTTCGCCCAAAAGGTACATTATCAAAGCGCAAGTCCCTAACCTGTTGGCGGCTGTTTGTAAGTGTGAGTTAGGTGTAGCAGCTTCTTAAAAGTTGCCAAACATTAATCAAGTCAAGGAGAATTTATTCTCAATTTTTATAATTGATAAAGTTTGTGATGCTTAAATAAAGAGGTTTTGACAACCAAATTAAAGCATATCTAAAGAGTTTTGAGTTAAAAGCAAAACTTCAGGTTTTCATTCAGAAGAAATGTACTAACTAATTTTCCAAAAAAAAATTAGTTAACCTATAATTATGACATATAATTAATTCGCAAGAGTTCTAATGTAAAAAACCTATACCTATGAGGGAGATGGGAGATGGGAGAGAAGAATAAATAAAAATAATCTCCTGAATACTGACTCGGAGAATACAGCTTTCTTTTGCCTTTGGCCTTTTTACTTGCTATAAAGTAGGTTTATTGAAAAAGTGGAGGGAATCATCATCCTATGGCGATAATGGCAAAATCATTTAGACAAAGACTAGCAGAGATTTTCGGGTTTGACCTGCGATCGCTGGCTTTATTTCGCATTGCCTTGGCGTTAGTGGTTTTAGTCGATTTATCAGTTCGTTTTAGCCAAGTAACTGCCCATTACAGCGAATTAGGGGTTTTACCTCTAGGAAGCTTATCAAAAGTCTCTGCTAGTCCTTTTTACTGGTCTATTTTTGCTCTCAGTGACTCGGTGCTGGTGCAGAGTATCCTGTTTATTGTCGCTATAGCGATCGCATTATTGCTCTTAATTGGCTATCATACCCGTTTAGCCACGATCGCCACTTGGGCGCTAATCGTCTCTTTACATCATCGCAACCCCCTGTTACTATTTGCCGCCGATGACGTAATCCGGGCAGTATTATTCTGGGCGATGTTTTTACCCCTGGGTGCCTGTTATTCCGTGGAAAGTGCCTTAAACACCAATCCCAACCCCTTACCCAAGCGCGTAGTTTCGGCTGCCACGGTGGCTTTTATGATACAGGTGTGTTACATCTATATGTGGTCAGCGGCCTTTAAAACCAAAAGTGAGACTTGGTGGCCCGATGGTACGGCCGTTTATTACTCTCTCAGTTACGATCAATACGGTACTGCTTTTGCTGGTTTCTTACTATCTTTACCGCAACAATTACTAAAAATCCTGACCTTTTCAGCGTTAATCTTTGAATGGGTGGGTCCACTGCTAATTTTTATTCCCTTTCGCAATAGTTTCTTTAAAATAGTCGCTATTCTCTCGTTTATTCTTTTACATATCGGTTTTGCTCTCAGTTTTCATCTGGGAATTTTCCCGTTTTTGAGTGTCACCCATTGGTTGCCGATCATACCTAGTCTTGTCTGGGATTGGGGACAAAAACGGATGATAACCCCAGAAAGAGAAGGTTTAAGGATTAATTACGATCGAGATTGTGGATTTTGCAAAAAAGTTGTTCATCTTCTCCGCACTTTTCTCATTTTACCCGGCACTCCCCTGTTAGTCGCGCAAGATAACCCCTCAATATACGAGGATATGGTGGCCCAAAATTCTTGGGTAGTGGAAGATTGGCAGGGAAAACGCTGGTTTAAATGGTCAGCATTGGTTTATATTGTCAGTCTTTCGCCGATTTTCTGGTTTTTAGCCCCAATTTTGCGTTTACCGCCCCTCATGACCCTAGGAACGAGAATTTATGAGTGGATTGCCTCCCATCGTCGTTTTATGGGCAATTTCACTAAACCTCTCAAGTTTTGTCCCCTGACGATTAAATCCTCTTTACCCTTAAATATTTTGGTAATTTTCTTCTTATTGTTGACCAGTATCTGGAATTTACGCAGTTTTGTCCGGCAATCGGTCGATAGGGGTGATTTAAATACACCTTTAGTTCAATCCCTCGATCGCTTGCTCACCCGTCGTACTTTTAATACAATTGATATTCTCGCAAGAGTTACCCGTTTAGACCAATATTGGAGTATTTTTGCCCCTGGTCCGCCCCGGGATGATGCTTGGTTTCTGGCAGTCAGTCAATTAGTCGATGGTTCCACGGTAGATTTATTTAGAGAAGGACAGCCGGTAATTTGGGATAAACCCACGGATAGCGATCGCAATCGTTTGTATAAAACCATGCAGTGGCGACAATATTTTATTAATCTTAATCGAGCTATTGGTCGGTCAGTTTATGGAGAGTTTGGTCATTATCTCTGTCAAAACTGGAATCAGCAGCACAGTAGTGATCAACAGATTAAATCCCTGCAACTTTATATTATGCGGGAAAGGACTGTACCCCCCGGAGAAAAACAAGGAATCGAAAAAGAGCTACTCTGGCAGCAAAACTGTCTTTAATCAGTTATCAGTTATCAGTTATTAGTCAGATCAAAGTTATCTTGTAACTAAAATCTGATTGCCTCTTTTTCCCTTTCAAACTAACTACCGCTCAACTTTAAAAATCGCTGGAACCGCTCTGGAGACTAGCGAGGGATTTTTCAAAATTCATTCTCTGTTCAGCATTGCGGAGAAAGTAACCACTCATCATTGCCGAGGCCAATAACCGGCCCAGATGTTCGCGACTGGTACTGATAGTGACACCGAAATGTTCGGAAGGAAGGTTGCCCAAAAGTCCGATAATGTTGCGTTCCATCACTTGAAAAACCTCTTGGGATTCTGGTTTCGAGAGTTGGGCGATTGTTTCGGGACTTAAGGTCTGGACATACTGCCACAAACTCTCGGAAAATTCACTATCGGTACCGAATAAATTGTGAGGGCGATTGTTTTCTCTATACACCTTTGATCTCCTTAACTCAATTTTTTTATAAACTATCCTTTTGGTTCTTCCAATTTAACAGTTTTTTGAGATAGTGGCAGTCGGTAGAACCGAACCTGAAGGGGATGGTCATACCAAGCAAAAAACCCATCTCCAGCACAAATCAAAAACTTAACACTGATGATAACCGATCACTGTTCACTGATAACTTTTATTTACCCATACCTAAATGCTGGGCCTTTTGATAGACTTTACCCTCCGTCAGCAGCGAGGGGGCAATCACCACTTCCACCTGTTGCATTTCCTTTAAGTTCTTAGCACCTAAAGTCCCCATACTGGTTTTCAGCGCCCCTAGGAGGTTATGAGTACCATCATCTAATTTTGCCGGTCCTACGAGGATTTCGGCAATAGTTCCCGTACTGCCCACACTAATCCTGGTTCCCCGGGGTAGAACCGGACTAGGTGTGGCCATACCCCAGTGAAAACCGCGGCCGGGGGCCTCCACGGACCGGGCAATGGGAGAACCAATCATCACCGCATCGGCGCCACAGGCGATACATTTGCAGATATCACCGCCGGTAATAATGCCGCCATCGGCAATAACGGGGACGTATTTACCGGTTTCTCGGAAAAAATCGTCCCTAGCGGCGGCACAATCGGCCACAGCAGTGGCCTGGGGAACTCCCACCCCTAAAACGCCGCGAGAAGTACAGGCAGCCCCGGGCCCGATACCGACTAAAACCCCGGCTGCCCCAGTTTTCATCAGGTTAAGGGCGACTTCGTAGGTGACGCAGTTGCCCAAAACCACGGGAATGGGCATTTCTTGGCACAATTGTACTAAATCGAGGGGGGTGATAGCTTCTGGGGATAAATGGGCAGTGGAAACGACGGTTGCTTGGACAAAGAGAATATCGGCCGCTGCTTGGGCAACGATAGCACCGTATTTGACGGCACCGGCAGGGGTGAGGCTAACTGCCGCAATACCGCCTTTTTCTTGAATTTCTTGGATACGAAGCTCGATTAGTTCCGGTTTAATCGGTTCTGCGTAGAGTTCCTGCATTAAACCGACGAATTCTGCTTTGCCGACTGCGGTAATGCGATCAAGAATCGGGTTAGGATCCTCGTAACGGGTTTGAATACCTTCGAGGTTTAGTACCCCTAGCGCCCCCAACTCGGAGAGAAGGACGGCCATTTTAGTATCCACCACCCCATCCATAGCGCTGGCGATAATCGGGATTTCCCGCTCGATATTGCCGAGAGACCAACGGGTATCGGCTAAACTAGGATCGAGGGTTCGCACTCCGGGTACAAGTGCGATTTCATCGATACCGTAAGCTCTACGGGCTGTTTTGCCCCGACCAATAATTGTATCCACGTTTCTATACTATTTCAGACCTATTTAGCCTAGACTAGCAAATTTCGCACCATCTCGAAAAGCTTTTCGGTATTATGGCAAACTAGGCATCGGGAAAATAATCGCCACAGTCGATCGCTTGTTCGGTGTTGGCGCTCCTGGGTTGTACACTACATTTGAGGCGATAATCGTTGGTAAAGTAGCGGCAGTGGGAGCAAGGGATAGAGTGCATCCGTCGCGCAACTTGCCAACTATCGCGCACGGCACTGGTTAAAGACCAGCAAACTAGAGCAATAATGGCAGCGGCGATTGAAAAACGTAAAATAATCCAGATTTCCATGGCGAGCAACTAAAATTACCTGATGTGGATAGGAATCAACCGAGGCAATTGGCAGAGGGTTAGATAGGGTTTGCGGCAAAAAGTTTGTTGGTGGGGGCAGGGTGTGGGGTGTGGGGTGTGGGGTGTAGGGTTTTACCGATTTTGAGGTAGTCAGTTACCTAATTTTCAGGGAAAAAGTACCTGAATTTTACCCCCGATCACTCCAATGGTCAGCACTTTTTGAGGGAAAAAAGTCTAAAAGCCTTATCCAACAAGGTTTTTAGATTTATTCAGCCAACCCTACTGACATCCAGACTAACCGTTAGCAATCACCAGACTTTTAAGAACATTTTCGGTCATGGCCGCTATTTGATCCAATTGTTCCTGATGGCGTTTTGCCTGTTTTTTGGCTTCTACCTTGCGTTTCAGGGCTTCCCGGGCTAAATCATCGCGATTTCTGCTTAAAGCTTCGATCGCTACTCGATTCCATGTTTCTGCTTCTTGAATGGCTTTTTTGTACTGGGGGTGAATTTCATCCCAACTGACCTTAAGATTGCTTAAAGCCCCTTTTAATAGGGTTTGGGCATTGTTGGGGTCGGCTCCGATGAGGGATTTTTTCAGAGGTTCGTAGAGTCCCACCGCTTGTAAATGGGTAATAATCGGGATAAATTCTTCTATCTGTTGACTTTTGCTAATACCAGTCTTACACCAAGTGGCAAAATGTTCGCAGTTGTTAAAAAGAAGATTATATTTCTGCTCCCCCAGACGACTTAGCGCCCTTTCTACCACCACATCGGGGATAAAGGAAAATCCCACCTCTACATGGCGCACCACATAGATTTTACCGCCCCTAGCAAAGGTTTCTAGGGAAGTTCGTTCCACAATCTCGCTCGGTTTTCGGTAATGAATGACGCTACCATCACCGCAATCGATGCCATGATGAGCATAAACACCCTGAAGATTGAGCAATTCCCGATAGGCGTATATTTGATCCCCTTTAGCCATATTTTTTTAGTGATAAAGTAAACAAGGAGATTGTCTATTGAGTCAGTTTTTCCAGTTATTAATAAGCCATTCAGATTTGGGTATTCTGGTTTTCGTGTTTTACTTTTTGTTATGAATTAAAGCCAGCAAACAGCTTAAGTCGAAAATGTTCAAGATTGCTTTAATTCATAACTTATTCTTTTAATAGGCTTTATTTTTGTATTCATGCCCTCAGTTAATCCATTGGTTGTATAATTTTCACAGTAATTATCTAACCGTTGACTCTGTGGAAGGACTCTGGTGGGGCAGCGGAGAAGGAGAATCACTAACCCTCCTAGAGGCGCGATTCCTGATTTTGAAAATATGCGCTGCCGCTTTTTAGCCAGCCTTTCGCCATAATTTTTGATTATCATCCTTGATCCAGAAGAGCCTTTTCTTATTTTACTAAAGAATGCTTAACAGAGAAACACCAGCCAGTATAATAATACAACCAAATAGTCTTTGTTTGATATTTTTTTCATGAAATAAAAAATAGCCATACCCCACACTCATCAATAAACTGCTTTGTTTCACCGCCACTGAATTCGCCGCCACCGTAGAGGCGATCGCCATGACATGAAACCACATATCTAGGGCTTTTAAGCTAGCCAATAACGTTAATTTAGCAAAATTGGCTTTTAATTTAGACAACCAATTAGGAGAAAAAATTACGACAATCGGGAATGAAATTAGAGCCGTACAAAAATAAAGGGAAGCCGAGAAAAATAAAGGGGATGAATTTTTTGCGCCAATTTTATCAAAAGACGTAGTCAAAGCCCACAGAAAAGCCACTATTATCATTAATCGAGAAGGCTGGTTAGTGATTAAGGATTTCAATGGTGCAAGATAATTTTTTTCTCTAGGATTCAAGTTTAAATAATAAGCCCCTAAGCAGACTAATAAAATACAAAAAAACTGTGCTTTTGAAGGAAATTCATGTAAAAGCACAGGTGAAGTCATCACTAAAAATAGAGGTGAAAACCCCATTAAAGGGACAGTTAGGGATAGATCCCCATAACGCAACGCTCTCATATACAAAATGCCACCAATAGTTGATAGAGTCGCATCTGCCAATAAAGCCCACCAAAAATCTTGCCCAATGATAGGAATGGGATTGGGTGACAACAACAACCAAGGTAGATAAATGATAAGAGTAAATGCTCTTAATGACCATGCCACGAGATATTCGTCTAAAGGTTGATTTCCTTTATTGGTAATAATTTTGCTAAAAACATCTCGGAGAGATTCAAAAAATGCGGCCGTAAAAGAGAAGTATAACCAAGACATAGAGTAAAAGCCTAAATTTTTATAGAAAAAACAGGGGTCAATTTTTATATAGTGACCCCAATTAATTTTATTACAAGAATATCAAAAAGATCCTTGGGTTTATGCTGTTCAAGAAAAAACCTTGCTAGTGGTTAATACAGTGGCGACAATGACGGACACAATGACTACAATCATTATGGATGTAACAAGCTGTTGCACCTTTTACAGGCTTATTTGGCTCAAATGTCCATAAAGTCTGAGTTAATTTGCCCGGGTCAATGCTTGCTTGGACAGTGGCGGAACAAGTTAGTGTACGGGATGCGTCATCTGTTGTTTCAACGATGATTTCCCCTTCAGCTAGTTTGATTAAACCCCGGTGAATAATGGCGATACCGAAAATATCCGCCAGTCCTAATTCTGATAATTTGGTAGCCATTTCAGCTAAAAATTCATGATTAGAAGTTACCGATTCAGCCGCCTCTTTAATATTGTGAGTCTCATGATTAACTCGGGCAAATTCGAGGGGAAAATAGTTACATTTTCCTAATTGTTGAGCGGCTTCGACTTTCCATAAGTAGGCGGTCACGTCCGAACAATCGGCTTCAATCCGAGGCTGAATAAGAAACTGATTATCAACAAAGTCCTCGACCAAACGCTCCTGTGGCTCGAGGTCAAAGTGTTTGTGGAGTAATGATACACCTACGTCTTGATGTAAATTATAGGCACAGATTACGTCTCCAAGTTCCAGTAGATGGTCTTGGCATTTTTCCAACTTTTCTCGGGCGATGGAGAATTCATTGAGTTGGTTAAAAATGTTGGGGTTATATGTGGTTCTCATGGTTACTTTTTCATTCCAAACTAAGTGAGTTGACGAAGATGTTGTCTGAGATGATTACAGTGTAGGGGAGATTCTTATGAAAATAGCTGTTGATGGATTTATTTTTTTAAGAAATGTTCAGTTATCGAAAGTTTGGAAAAAAAGTTGATAATTAAGACCGTGAAAAGGAGGAGCGTGAATTTTTTTTCAAGGTATGGCTGAGAACATCGGCAGTTAGCGAGAAGTTTTCAGAGCTTGTTGACAGACGGGAAGTTCTTGTAAGTCTCGCGGGTGGGAGACAAAATAATCTTTCAGCCAATGACATCCCCGGACGAGTAAAGCATCTAAATCCTCGATCGGCCAAAGTCTGACGGTTTTATCATTTGAACCAGTGGCGAGATACTTACCATCGGGACTAAACGCTACACTTTTGACATCCTCTTGATGTCCTTTGAATTCTGCGAGGATATTGCCTTGGAGATCCCATAAGCGAGCCGTGTTATCACTTGAGCCAGTAGCGAGATACTTACCATCGGGACTAAAGGCTACACTCCAAACCCTATCCCGATGTCCTTTGAATTCGACGATAAGATTGCCTTTGAGATCCCACAAGCGAGCCGTATTATCCGCTGAACCCGTAGCGAGATATCGGCCATCGGCGCTGAAAGCAATACTGGTACTGGTATAAGAACCTTGATGATTCTTGAATTCCACGAGCAAATTGCCTCGAAGATCCCAGATACGGACAGGTGTGTCCCCTGCCCCAATGGCGAGATATTTCCCGTTGGGACTAAAGGCAACACTGAGGACTTTTCCCGTATGTTCTTTGAATTCCACGAGTAAATTTCCTTGCAGATCCCACAGACGGGCGGTTCCATCGGTTGACCCAGTGGCGAGATATTGGCTATCAGAACTCAAAGCAATGCTTGTTAAAGACCCTTCGTGTGCCTTGAATTCTACGAGTAAATTCCCTTGCAGATCCCACAGACGGGCGATCGTGTCCCATGACCCCGTGGCAAGATATTTACCGTCGGCACTCAAAGCGACACTCGTGACATCATCTGGATGTTTGAATTCCACCAAGGAATTGCCTTGAAGATCCTGAAGACGAGCAGTGTCATCCCACGACCCCGTGACGAGATATTTACTATCCGGACTAAAAGCCACACTGTCAATCACATCCCGATGTACCTTGAATTCCCTGATAAGATTGCCTTGGAGATTCCATAAGCGAGCGCTTCGATCCGATGATCCCGTAGCGAGATACTTGCCGTCAGGACTAAAAGCAACACTGGCAATCGCATCCCGATGTCCTTTAAATTCCCCGATAAGATTGCCTTGGAGATTCCATAAGCGAGCGCTTCGATCCGATGATCCCGTAGCGAGATACTTGCCGTCAGGACTAAAAGCAACACTGGCAATCGCATCCCGATGTCCCTTGAATTCCCTGAATGAGAAGTCCTGGAATTCCACGTATGAAATGTGTTGAAGGTTCCAAAGACGAGCGGTACTATCTAGTGACCCTGTGGCGAGATATTTGCCATCGGGACTAAAAGCAACGCTTTCAACATCCTCTCGATGCCCCTTGAATTCCGCGAGTAAATTGCCTCGAAGGTCCCAAAGACGAGCCGTATCATCCCTTGAACCCGTGGCGAGATATTTACCATCGGGACTAAAAGCCACACTTGTGATATCCTCTCCATGCCCCTTGAATTCCACAAGCATATTGCCCCGAAGATCCCAAAGACGAGCCGTATCATCCCTTGAACCCGTGGCGAGATATTTACCATCGGGACTAAAGGCGATACTCCAAATAACAGATTGCCCTTTAAATTCGGCGAGCAAATTTCCTTGCAGATCCCAAAGGCGAGCGGTACTATCACTATCCATTGCGCCCGTAGCGAGATATTTACTATCGGGACTAAAGACAACACTCACAACGCCAATTCAAAAATGAAACGCATCAACCTCAAGAGTTGACAAAGAAAGGCTCATCAGGTACTGTCTGATCATTAACAAAAACAAATCAGACCCAAAATGAGCCACCAACATCTTAACATAGAACAAAGAAACTTGCTCT
>NZ_JADBUZ010000216.1:0-14869 GCF_020245305.1 Microcystis sp. M20BS1
CAGTGACCTGACCTATAGGCAGTGGGCTAGCAGTATCAGCTAAGGCACTCAGATTACTATAAGCAGTCTCATTATCCTTACTACGGCGTTGTGCAGCATTAACTATTGATATACCAGCGGCCTGCCTACCCTGACCAAAGCCATAGGCCAGTAAACGATTACTTGCTTGTGTAGAACCATAATTACGAGCCTGTGTAGGAGTAAGGAACGCGGCGAATGCACTATCATGTATCTCCTTTAACCTCTCGCGCACATCAGTTTTATAACGGCTATCATTCTGGGATTCGATAAACTTGAATAACACATCAGCGAACATAGGGCCCTGATCCACAATCTCATATAGCTTATTAGCGGCAAGATTAAGGGCCCCTCTGCGGTGTGCCTCTAGGTCTATTATGGGCAGGCCTCTCTCATCTACAGACCGCGCATAGGTAAGAAATATGTTAGATAGTTCCTCGAAGGCCACTCTACGGCGGCTATCAATACGAGATATACTCGCTAGGTCTCGTATACGATCTAGATCAGGGTCACTAGAGTAGAACAAGGAAGTCAGGTTACTAAGGCCCTGCTGTACTCTACTAGTACCCTCGTCCGTGGTTAGGTCAAGACCACTTACACCCAATAGCTTCTCGAAGAAGTTCATGGCACTCTGATACTGAGCGCCGGGGTCGCGCTGTACGGCCTGGGCGGCGCGTATATTATCAGGGCTATAATACCTCTGGTACTCCATAAGTGGGGCCCGCACTAAACGAGTAGTCTCACTCTCTAACGCAATAGAGCTCATGAGGCCCACTACTACATCCAGTGGATTAAGGCGTAGGCGTCTACGAGGATCTAGACCCACACCAAGACCATCACGTTCCATAGCCAGCTCCATACGCATTGTGCCAGTATTGAACAGCTCAGCTGACTCTATCTGACGACCCCCGCTTATATCTATGAAGGCGGCGGGCCCCCGTCCACTAGCGTTCTTATAGGCACCCCATCTATATACACGCTGAGTAGGTAGGCCCTTATTGAGTGTTAGAGTAGCGCCCTCTAGGTTAAGACCATCGTAGTCTCGCTGTACGCCTATAATCTCAGAGCCGACAGCCGCATTAACTCTCTCTATTTCGCTGATTAGGTCCAGTATGGCTCCTCTATCTACCCTATTACCATACATAGACCTACGGTCCCGACCAATATAAGGAGTCTCACCTATTCGTTGTATTCCCAGGGAGCTCTGTAATTTATAGAAGGCCCGAGCGTATTCTCTATTCTCTTCATCACGCTCCTCATCAGAAAGACTGAGAGGGCTTGTCCCCCCCACCCTATCGTAAATTATATTGATCTCCTGGTTAACGAGTTGGCGACTCAGGGGATCATCATTATCTGCCAAAGAATTAAGACCATAGTTACTAGATCCCTGACTACCACCTAGGATATCGAAGGCCTGACGATTGTTTATATTCTGCATGCCAGGCCCGGCCCCTTGATTTATGACATCATTCTCGTAGGTTGCCAGGTATGCCTTAACGTGGCTGCGCGGTACTGCGGTCGGCTCTATATTACCACTAGCTATAGCTAATAATTGTCGGGCCATACGCTGACGGCCTTCGAGATCTCCACTATAGAAACCATACGTGCTCAGCACGTTAGCCATATCACTAACATCAGTACCCCGGCTCTCCTTAATCCAGCGGGCCACGTCATAATTAGATTGAGATAACTCAGCAGCTAGTTTCTGGTTGCTCAGTAGTAAGCGGCTCATAGGGTCCTGCACATCCTCTCGATAGGTATGTACATCTACTCCTATACGAGCGCGACCCTCTATAACCAGATCTAATACATTAGCCTGGAGCTTAGAGTATTCCTGCTCTCTGGCTTGCATGTATGCCTGGTAACCCGATAGTGTTCTCTCGTGCTCAGGATTCTCTCCCATCTCTCCCTTAAGCTGACTTGCCATCAAGGACTTATCGTGCTTGAGCAGGAACACCTGATTGAGTACCATATAGAGGCGGCCCGTTTTACCGTCGATAGTAGGCCTATTAATGAGTTCACCTACATGTCGGCGTAGAGCAGTATTAACATCACCAGCACCACCTATACTATCCTGCCCCGTGAATAGAACTCTATCGCCACCATCTAATCTATCCATAACATCACGAGCCTGTAGGTATAACTTATCGGCCCGCGCCATACTATCAGGCAGTATACCCCTATCGGCATCCTGTATTTGGCTATAGGTCAGGTTAGTGCGTATAGTCCGCGTGAACTCTACATTAGAACCCGCCTGTTCTAGCGATTGTCCTAGTGGCCGCGTCACGTTCATCGTACCTATAAGAGCGGCCCTATCACTAACGAAGAACTTAGGGTGATTACGTCTATCAGCCCATTGGATATCTATATCTACATTACTCCCGAAGCGGTCCCGTAGATAAGACAGCCGCTTATAAAACATAATGTTGGGGCCCAGGATATCATAATTCTTACGAGAGTCTCCATCAGTCTCAGATGGAGCAGCCATACGAACTACCACACGGCCGCCCTGGCCACTACCAGCCATTCTCTCTACAGCTTCACCCACCATATCTATAGCACGCTCATTCTGGAACTGATAGATGTCTATACGCAGTTCTCTCTCTGCTGTATCTACTAGCGCGGCAATAGGTAGTAAGCCGGGCCGTACATTATAACCATCATCAGATAGTAGATCCAACATGCTAGAGCGATTCTCTAGTAGTAGGCGGCGTTCATCGTCTATGCCCTCTAGGTTAGACCGCATAGTGAGCTGATCTCGCTGGGCCATCCAATTAAGCATATCATCAGTCTGGGTACGGGCAGGAGTAGCTGTACCCCCCATACCTGCCATGTATTCGAAGTACTCCTGACGAGCGGGGCCCTCCATACTATCCCACAGACTCGAGATAGCAGCTCGACTACTACTAGTATCAACTACCCTATCATAGAAGGCATCAGCTAGCACCATCTCCATAGAGGCATCGGTACCAGGCGGTATAAAGTTAGGGTCCATTAATACTTCTAGAGGATTATAGCCCTGTAATAATCTACTGCGCGTATCCTCAGGAATACGGTAGAGAGCATTCCAACGAGCACTGTCATTAAATCGATTACTAGAGAATAGTGAGCTATTGATATCCATCAGTAGAGTACAAAACCTATTAAATAGAGCTATAGCTGAAAAACTGCCTACTTTAGCGGGCAGTGGCCTCATAGGATTATATCAATCAGCTTATCTGATATCTTATAGCACATACATGGAGAGACGTTATGCACACTATCACATTACCGAAGGGCCAATTCGAGGTTAGCTTCAAGCCGCCCCTGGTTCACGACCGTCGCGAGATGATCAAGCATTATAATAAGGAGTGCGGCCTATTACCTGAAGAAGTACTAGCTATCCGTTGTATTGTTAACATCAATGGCCGGGTCCTGGATAGCGATGCCTACGACTACGAACCCGATGGTATCACCGACGACTGGTGTGTCGAGGACCAACAATACTTCATGGAGCTATTCAGTACCTTATATCTCATTGACGATAAAGGGCGCGAGAAGGCCCAAGCGGAGGCAAAAAAGCTTATGGGTGTTTCCACGCGAGCTACGACTACAAAATCGAAGCAAGCCACCTAAACATTCATCTAACGTACTTCCACCTAATAAACACTGAGTTATTCTGTAAGAATGCCGCGCTCCAGCGTATAGCCGACCCTCTGCTACAAATTGCCGGCACTATATTCCCTAGTGCTAGGTTTATAGTATCGCCGTCACCTGACCCCTATCTACCCGTTATTAAACATAACTATGTAGTTCAGGTGGCGCAGAACTATACCAAGTACTATCAACTAGAGAAGTGGGTTATAATAGCTAGCGTCACTGGTATAGGATTGCAGGAGTTCATTCAGCAAGACGAATATATGCAGGAGGCCGCTTATCAAGCGGCGTCCAACTATATTCAGAATCAGAATAAGAAACAACAGCAATCCCTAGAAGAAATGACTAAATCTTTAGAGAATATGAACTCTAACCCACTATCTGATATTAAGAGACCCTCATTCTGGTGAATATGGAAGTACGTAATACCACCACGCCAGCAATACGCCGGCGCACTATCTACGCTATGGAGCACCTAGGCCTAGCCACTAGCTATCTATCTGAGGATGGTGGCTATAAACGAGCAGGCAAGCCTACCTACCAGCAGCTGAGTGCCTGGGATGAGGCAGCGCAGGCGGAGCCTATCATAGCGCAGGGCCTCGACTCTATAGCACTGAGCGTGCTTAATAAGGTCGGGCCCTATCAACACGGGGATAAACGCATTAAGAACTTCATAGATGACCAACTACGCAATAGAGCCAAGACATGGATATCTCATTGCGTGAAGTCTATTATGACGTATGGCTTCAGTCTAAGCGAGCAGATATACGCCCACGGCACGCGAGATAGTATGCCGGCTACGGTATTAGATGACATAGTTAATTATCACCCACTACAGGTCATGCTCATCACTAACGACAATGGCCGTATAGTAGATGGTGATACAGTAACAGCTAGTCAATACAAGTCGGGCTACTGGGTGCCTCTGCCTCCCTATAGAATAGGAGACCCCCCTAAGAGAGTAGACGTGGTAGGTAGTCATGTACGGCTCCCTAGTCACAAACGGCTATTCATTAACTACAACACTAAGGGTAATAATCCCTGGGGTACCAGTTGCCTCACTAGCGTGCTAGACTACTCTATCTTTAAGCGGGCCTTCCGAGATATGATGCTCATAGCTCTAGACCGCTATGGTACCCCTCTCATATACGTAATAGTGCCACCCGGTAATACGGGCGTAGTAGAGGAGGCCCCCGATGGTACAGAGATAACCACTACTATAGCGGAGCAGGCAGAGGACGCACTTCGGCGTCTAAGCACCGACTCTGGCTTAGTATTAACACAGCTCAGTAAGGAGCAGCCGGTACAGGTGGGGGCCTTAACTACAGGTAATAACTTCAGCGACTCATTCGAAAGAGCCATATCACTCTGCGATAACAATATGCTAATGGGTATGGGTATTCCTAACCTACTAATGCAAAATAGAGAGGCTACCTTTGGTACAGGCCGGGCCAGTGAGATTCAACTAGAGCTCTTCGATGGTAAGATCAACAGTATATTCGATACAGTGATACACGCCTTCACTGAGCAGGTCATAGGCAACCTAATCAGGTTAAACTTCGACCCCGCACTATACCCACTGGCCAACAACACGGGCTATATAACTCGTTTACCAGGGAGGGCTACTGATCTAGCAGCACTAATAGATGCCATTAAGCAGATGCACGACATGGGCTTCCTAGTAGATGGAGATAAGGACCACATCCGCTCTATTACTGGATTACCTGATGCCATTAGTTCTATTTAGGCTTTACGCGATGACGTAGATCGTTCTGCCGCGCTCGGTATGTTAGGTGCCAGTCTCGCAGTATAAGGTGTTTACAGTAACCTCGCTGAGGGCAACTACAGTCTGTGCCATGTATTTGATAAATATTACCACGAGGTGACTCTACTATCTCACCTCCCTCAACTGCAGTATAAGTGTAGCCCTCAGTTAGCATGCGGCCGGCCAGGTAATTATAATATGTAGACTCGAGCGTACCTTGTAGTAAGGAAGCTATATCTATTTTATAAGGCTTGGTACTCAACCCCTCATCGAGGTTGAATACCAGAGAGGTATCTTTAATAGTCGCATTACGAATACGGCGAACGAGAAGTCGCTCTAGAGCCTCTAAAGTCAATAATCTTTCTAATTGCATATTTCCTACCTTTAGTGATGTCAATTAATACAAGCTAATGAAGCCACTAGCAATTACGCTTATGCCCGAGACTATTGATACCTCTATTGTAGAGGATAATTTAAGTATAGATAACCCTACCTTCGAGATATCAGGGACCCCACCTAGCGCAGCCGAAGCCCCATTGGTTGAGACTACGCTTATCGAGGTTGAAGCGGCCAAGGAGTGCACTGATGACTTTTGCCCAGCCAACATAGAGCATAACGGGCCCAGACTATTCAGCTCAGCTGCCGTAGGAGACGCCAGTATAGAGCTATTAAAGGGTAAACTAAGAGTACCGCAGGCCAAGATAGGCACCTGGAAGCACAACACCTACGGTGAAGTAACCTTCACCATGGAGAAATTCACAGAGGCCATCACTAACTTCGAGAATGATGTACTAGGCTTTGAGCCATACCTTACATTTGGCCACCCTACTGAGAGCTCCGACGTTAATAGCTACGATGAATTCATAGAGACTGCAGAAGCACTTGATGGTCAGCGTAAGCGTGGGGACCTCGAGCAGTTACGCATTGAGGGCGACATGCTGGTAGGTTACTACACACCTAAGCCAGAAGCCTATGATGCAGTTAGCAGGGAAGAGTACGAATACAGCTCAAGCGAATTCATGACTAATTTCACTGATAAGAAAACAGGAGTTAATCGAGGAACTGTATTAATTAGAACTGCATTAACTAATGCTCCATTCATTCCTCATAGAGAAAAGGTAGTGGCACTTAGCCAGAGCCCACAAACAATAGCCGGAGCAGTGTTTAAATTAAGCGCAGTTATACCCGAACAAACAATTTCTAATCAAACAACTATGCCGGATGAGATTATTATGGAAACTCCCGAGACCGAGATCGATACTGTCCCGGCAACGGAGCCCGCACTAGTGGTGGCTAAAGATGCCCTTGATAACATGCGCCTTAGTCTAGAGGCGGCATACGAAGAGAAGCTAGCAGCTATGACTAAGGCTCAGTCTGATGTAATAGCTACCCTCACTAGACAGTTAGAGACTATCGAGGAGAAGCTATCGATGACCCAATCTGTAGCTCAGGCTTATTCTACTGAGGTGAGTGTTAGGGAAAAGGCCAACCGTACTAAGCGATTACAAAGCAGAGGCGTACCCCCTGCGTTAATTGAGCGTTTCAGTTTATTAGTCGATGCACTCCACGGCGGTTCTCGTGTTATCAAGCTCTCTACAGAAGCTGGCGGCGGCGAGCGCGATGTAACCGATGAATTAGAGGAGCTATTAAATATTGCTGTTATCAGTAAACCCGTAGAAGTACAACAGTATGGCCAGAGCGCAGCCACCCGCCCATCTGGTCTAGAAGCCCAGCTCCGCGAGCTAGCCCAGAAGAACTGGGATTCAGCTAAGAAATCCAAGGTCTAGTCCTAATTTACTAACTTCCCACTAATATGGCAGATATTCCGAGCCCCAACTTTCAAGCGCTTATCAGCAGCCCCTACTTAGTAGACAACACTACGTTCCCTCGGGAGCCTGTATACACTGAGTTAGCCCGCTCTATTCTCGCTAAGTTACCTGCGACCCCTCTCAGCACTGTATTCCCCGATGAGACTATTGCTGAGCGCATTGTCATTGCTGAACACGTCATTGAAGGCGTCGATACTATTTTCCCTGTGGTTGAATGGGGTGCACCTGACCTATTCGTTGATGACGATGGCTATACAGTGTATCGCCAATCCTACCAACCCCTTCCTATCCGTCAATCGATGTACATGAGTTATGCCCAACTCAATAACACTGTGAGAGAGGGTACTACTAATGAACGCGCTACTGCTGCTGAACAGATTGAGAAGAAACTCACCCGTCAAATGCAGAAGCATCAATTAACCTGGAACGTGTTCCAGGCTGCTATGATGCTCGGCGGCATCAATTACACTGATCCTCGTTCTGGAGTTCGTGTTAAGGCGCCCGCTTACATCCCCGCGCGTAACTTCTTTAACTTCAACACTACCCAAGGTTACCGTGGCCGTAATGAGGCCCGTTTATTCCGTAACCTCGTTGATTTAAACGCAGGCGGTACTCCCAGTTCAGGCATTCCTATCACTGATCCTCAGTTTGCTCTCTCTAATTTTGCACGTCGACTAAACCGTTGGTTTAAGGATACCAATAAATCGGATATCACCGATATGTATATGGGTCCCGAGATGCGTGACGTTATTCTCATGTCTGAAGAAGCTCGTCTCGCACAAGGCGGTATTATCCCTAGGCTCGGCGCAGTGTTTGGAGACAGCACAATTGAGTCCAGCGGCAGTGGTGGGTCCTTTGGCCCCCTCCCTCCTGGTGGATTAGGAACTGGCATGGGCCTAGTATTAGGTACCCGCGGCGAGATCCTCTCTATTGCGGGAATCAACGTTCACGTAGTAGATACTATCTACAAGGACCCAGTTGATGGCGTTGAGAAGCGCGTATGGCCTAAGAACAAAATTGTAGCTGTCAGCTTCCGCGATAGCAATGGTAACGTAGAAGCACCGGGTAGAACTCAGTATTGCTCTAGTGAAAACAGCATTGATAGCCCCGGCTTATGGACTCGTACTGTTACTGATGTTCCTCCTCCGGCAGCACCTGGTATCGCGGTTCAGATGGGTAATGCGGGTCTTCCCTACTTCAAGTTCCCCTATCGCGTCTGCCATGTAACTCCCTGTACCGTACAGCAAATCAATGAGCGTCTAGGTATCCAAGGAGACCTATTCTTCCCTGGTTTATAATTCCTCACCCCCCACATATCTTTAAACTATGTCTATCCACAACGTTTGGCAGGCTCTCCCTGGAGCGCGTAAGCCGATCTACGATACGCTGTATGTGTTGGGTGGGGTAACTACCGCCCCCACCGCAACTGTACAGGCCTCTCCTAACGAGGACACGATTAACTTCACTGGTGGGACCATCGAGTTCGATGGTATCCCTATTTCTCTTAATGGCTTATCTCTTGATTTTGGCGCTCTTGGTTCTCTTGTAGCACAAGGACAGCGCTTCGTCATTAGCGCAGTACCCAGTTACTTAGAACCTACTGATAAAACTGCTGCTGTCGCCGCTGGCGTCAATTACTTCGTTAACTACGATGCTAACCTTGAGGCCTACGCTGAGGTATTCATCAGCCCCGCTGCCGAGGCTGCTGTAGCTGCTCTTGGTGGTATCGATAATGTGCGTAACCGCGTATTCAAGGGATCGGCTAGCGCAGCTGATATTGTAGCCTTCAACAATTACGAAGAAGAGCGAGCTAAGAGTACCAGCCGTCCTTATGCTCCTTATCCTCTCGTTCCTTCTGGCGTGCGCCTAGTTCTCAAGGAAGTAATTCCCCAGACCAATGCAGCATCCCAGAATCTCTTAGAGAACATCACCTCTACTGCATTTCTCGAGTTGAGCGCTCAGGTACCTGAGTTCCCTGCAGTCCGTAAGGTATTTACTAAGGCCGAGGCTGTAGCCCGCTATAACACTGCTGGTAAATCCTTCTTAATTAAGCCCGGCACTGCGTTCCATTACGCCAACATTGGCAACGCTAACTCTGGCACTGCGGGTACTGTTGTTGCTGACATCAATAACATCAACGCTGTGTCTGGTACTCATGTCTCTGTGTTTGAGTATTACATGCCCAGCACTACTGCGTCTGCTCAGACTGGTAACGAACCAGCTATCCAGCGCGTATTAACTCGTTCTGACTCTGCATTACTAGGTCGCATCAATCCTATCTACTTAGCGAATGAGGCTCCTATGCGTAAGGTCGGAAAACCAGGTGACTCTCGCCTGACTAAATGGGCTGATCCCACTGACCTAGTTGAAGTGACTGTAGGCCCATCTGATGCTCTCACTATCTCCCGCACTATCTACAGAAGCTTAATCTAGTAGTGCGATGCTTATATAAAACGCTAGGATTTCTCCTAGCGTTTTATATTATGGAATGTGTTAAATTGTATATGATATCCATTTTCCAAATATATGACTACATTAGTACTGACCATTCTAAGTCCCTTTGACTATGAGTTCGGGGGCAAAAGTCGCGCTTACTTCACAGGAGATAGACCTCACTTCGACCTTAATGATGTACAGGCGAAAGAGGAGCTCAAGTTTCTAGTTAGCCCGCAGTCTATTCATCTAGATTACTTCTATCTCGATGAGTATCAACAGGGCTATAAGGAACTAATGGATGAAGTAAACCGCGAGGGCGCTAACTACGATTACATTGAAGGCGAGGTTACCCACGGCGTCTCTACTCAAGAAGAGAGTCTCATCAGTTATGAAGTATATGATATCCCAGTGGGTTTACCAGGAGAGCCTCTAGTACCTATTGAAGAAAAGGCTCCTGAGTTAGGAGAGTCTGGTATGCCTCCCGTAGAGCCTGAGATCTACGATGAAGATGATGACGAGACTACGGTCTTCCTGACAGCAGATGGAAAGGAGATTGAGGTTAGCACCGTTAACAGCCCTACCCTCATTAATGCTGCTAATTTAGATAGACGAGCCCAGTTAGAAAAACTGACATCTGACAAAATCAAGGATATAGCTGTAGAAAAGGGTATTCGTTTCATCGGTAAGGCGCGTACTATTGATGCCCTAATGAACCTTGAGTAACCGGAGGTTACATTGAACAGTTTTGGCCAGAGTGGTCCCATCCGCACCTATATAGAGACTAACCGCGAAGCATTCCTCGATATGGTAGTCTCTCACAGTGTTCTATTATCAGCCTATAGACGACGGCAGGATGAGGTAGTGGCTGTAGCGCTGCAACAGGCCTATCCGCGTATGGGCTTGATACTGAGCGCAGCCCGCGCTCTGGATAACACATATCTATTCGGCGATACGTATCCCATAGTATTCCAGCGAGTAGTCGAGATACTCAGTGATTCTAGCGGACCATTCCAAGAGGGTCTACTGGCCATAGCAGCTACTCTCACTGCTAGTCGTCTAATAGCCTCCATTCCTATTGATGCTAATGTTAGGAATATAACACTAGCGGAGAATCTAGAGAAGGCGGCTATAACCGATCTAGAGCGTATCATAACTCTCTATAAGGATGGTTTAGTATCAGGAGACGGGACACGAGAGCTAGATATTGATAAGGAACGTACTTTCTACTTTGCACTTAACCTCAACCTAGACTCACTATCCTATACTGACTTCACATCTATCAACCTAGATACGAGCCGGCCCAACTCACCAGTACGACAGTTAGAGACACTGCATATAGATAGCGATAACTATAGCTATGTATATCTCTACTTGTCTAATAAAACGGGCCCCACCGATGGATACGTAGTAAGTAACTCTAGTGCAGTAGAAGTTATAGTGCCTATGGTGAATGGCTACACTATTCACGACGTCATATCTAGTGTCACTATGGCTATTAATAATGCTACGCTAGGCGCACTAGACTGCACCAACCTATTAGTGGGCCCTAATAGTAAGAGGCCCCGCTCCGTACAACTGGACATAGATAGTAAAAGTTATTTCCCGAATGAATTACCTAAGCGCACGAGGGCCTCTGTATGGTTCGAGACGGTAGGTATGAGTCTGGGAGTACGACGTCACGATGCCACTATTGGTAAAGAGCTGGTGATAATGTCTGCCCATACTATAGCACTAAGCGCTATATTACCAGACTATATAGGCGAGTGGACCGCAGGCACTACATACGCTATTGGTAATGTAGTCAGATATAATGGCCTATTCTACCGAGCGCTAGTAGCAGGTCTAAATCCAGCCCCTCTCAACGCACGGTGGGAAGTTGTTACTATAACACCTGCCATGGCTATAACAGCCCGTACCTCTAGTGAGTATCACATCCCAGGGCTACTCCATAGTACGGAACCCGACTTTAGTTCTATGGGGGAATGGGGGGCTCGTTCTCTTATACTCGAGGTCAAGGAGGGTAATTATAAGGCTATGGAGCCCACACCGACTACCGATTATGAGCTCAATACGTTTTACTTCAGAACTACGGGCCCCTTAGAAGGAACCGTACGACTTCGTATTAGTAGTAGTCAGCCTACGGAAGAGAGTTATACATTCTTAGATACGGACGATACATTACTCATAGAGGTAAATGGTTTAACACCTATGGCACTAGTAGAGACTTTACTACAGGCTACATACTCTATAAGCCCTTATACTGGGGTACTAGGCGCTATACATATTGATAGAGATGGCGTGCCAGGCATAACCTTCACCTCCTTCAGAGAGTCAGCTCTTGAGATAAGGGAGATAATCGATCTACTAGCAGGAGATGATGGCTTCCCTAGCAAACTCGAGGTAGGAGTAGGGGATGAGGTAGCCAATAGATCAGCCTATACAACGAACCCCCGCTCTCTAATCATAATGGCTAAGAAGCAAGATAACTTGAATGAGAATAGGGCCACCATACTAGACCCTAATAAGAGGGGCGGTAAGGTAGTTAGAGTAACTACAGGAGATATGAGCCCGCGCCTCCAGGATGTATTTGACCGTCTCAGGAGACTAAAATGACAGATCTCAGGATAGAGAACTCACTATACGACATAAGCCGCCGTCTATTCACATATTTATCTAATCACCCTCTACTTTACTACCCACTAGTAAAGCACCCTGTCACTGGAGCCGCAGTGAATATAGAGTACTGGAGACAGGCAGCGGGACTAGCTACACAGTCGGGCCTCGTTTGTTCTATATTCCCTAATAATGAAGCAGAGACTAGCACACCTCATAGCTCTATGGGTTATGAAGTTAGTAGTGTATATAAACCCCATACTATGGGAGGAATGGGGGGCTATGAACAGGTCTGCTTTAACTTCATAATACGATTCTCTATGCAAGAGGTTAGCTTCGATGATCTCGATATAGAGGAGTGTCCTGTACTTATAACTGATAATTTAGAGCCACGCCTACAAGAACCCATAGTATCTACTGCTAGGCTGGCTATTAGTCCTCCACTAGCTATTATCAGTAACTACATGGAGCTAACGCGCCTTGCATTATACGATAATGAACACAGCGTAGCGCTACCAGGCGATAATATACAGGTACTGAGTAGTAATTACTCAACTAGTAAGTGGGAGGACAATGGTAATGTCTACTTTCATCAGGGTAGTCTACTAATAGCTCTAGATAGCTACGTCAGCAAGGGCTGGCGTGATAGATTAAGACAACCCTTAGAGAGATTTACCATACTAGATCCTACTTGAGTCTATCTAATAACTGATAAGACTATTAAGTCCCTACGGATATATAGATAAATGGCTCGCGCCCCCTTTATAGAATTTCAAGATACTAATGTAGGTTTAGCCTTGCCGCGGCCGAACGTATTAAATCGGATTGCTATCATAGATCGATTTAATCGGGGGCCGGCTAACCTCCTGACCTACATTGGTAACTTCTCGGACTTTGCGTATCGCTATGGCTCCGACACTAGTCCAGGTTCATTACAGTACCAGGCTGTATATGATCAATTCACTAATCCAGATGATGCTAACATTGCCCTAGTACGAGTTACTGGTCGGGGCCGCCCTGCTTCTGCGTCCCTCACATTCTCTGGTGTAGCGGGAGTTAATAACACTCTCAATATCCACACCAATTTCGTGGGAGAGGTTATTGCTCGCGAGGATGCACCTGCTGATATAGTGTGGCCTATGCTCACTAATACTGCCGTAGCGCCTGTAGTCAATAGTAAAGAGACAGTAGCCGCGACGGGCCCGTATACTGGTTCTACCAGTGGTCGATATTTCCTTCGCGTTGATGATGTCGCTGCTGGTGTAGCTACTATTAAATGGCAATTTGTACCACTGGGTCAGAATCCACTTAACTGGGCGGCTGTCACTACGGATATTGATGTTAATATCGCTGCTGGTGTAGATAATTCTAGTAACATTCTCATCCCACTAACTAGTAATAACATCAGAGTTCGTTTCGGCACTGTAGCCGGTACAGCCCTCAATATAGTAGAGGGTAATAGCTGGAGTATTAGAGTTAACAAGTATGTAGTCTCTGTGCCCATCTCTAACGGCGACCTACCTAACCAGATCGTCACTAGCCTGATTAGTGCCTCTGCAGGTATGGAGCCCTTTGGTGAGATTACTCGTAATGTTCAGGACAACGGAGTAGTCATTCAATTAGAACCCGCTCTCACTGGTTCTATCAGCAATCGCTTCTCGTTCTACGTAACGGCAGACGATAACACTGCTAATAGAGGCTTTACCACTAGTCCCGCATTAGTCACTACTATTCCGAATCCCGCTACTCATTTCACTTCATTCCAGGGTGGATTGGATGGTCCTCGTAGTGCATTCCGTGATTTCTATACCTTCAATGGTACCCCTCTCCTGCGCCTCCAGGCAGTCAGTGAGGGTAACTGGGGTAATCAAGTTACGGTTACTATCTATCCTGTGAGTAATAGCGAGTTTCGCCTTACTGTACAAGACCTAAATGGTAGTGCCTTCAACCCGCCTCTCGCTGATGAAGTTTACACTGTTAAACTGGAGGATACAAATGAATCAGGTGAATTAAATGCACTCCTCGATTCGAAGTTCATCCGAGGCTTCTTCTTACCTAAGGCCATCGACTCGATTAATTACGACGCCGCTCTAGTACGTCAGTCACCGCTGAGACTAGCGCCGCCTGACGAGAGTGAGACTGATGTTGAGAACCCTACCCACGTGGACTTCTATGGTCCTGATGTGTTGGTGGATGTAACACTAGAGAATGGATACGACGGGCCTCCTGTAACTAATGATGACTATGTCAGCATCATCCGTACTCTAGAGAACCAACCTGTGCATATTCTCCTAGTGGGCACTACTAACGTAGGTGTTCAACAGGCTCTTATTACTGAAGCCGAACGTGCTAGTGATAGTGATGGTCTTCGTATTGCAGTATTAGCTGCTCCTCCGCGCACTACCCCTACTCTGGCTGCCAGTGTTACGCGTGGATTTAACTCCACCCGTGCGGTTATGGTAGCAGGCTGGTTTACGTACGCCGGCCAACCTAATAGTAGTCGCTATGGCGTGCCTGGTGCTGCTGTTTACGCAGGTAAATTAGCTGCTATTGACTTCTTTGTCAGCCCTGC
>NZ_JADBUZ010000217.1:0-13263 GCF_020245305.1 Microcystis sp. M20BS1
GTCGGCAAGCTCAAACGCTCCAGTTTCGATGTCGATCGCCACAATTCTCCCCTGATTTCCCTCCTCCACTTGAGAACGTACCTGAGATTCATAAATCTCATTACCACGTCGAGCGAATTCTTCTTTGCTGTAGCGGGGTTGTCGAACTGTCATTGAAGAGACCCTGGGGCAACTTTTGCCCTCTATTTTAACCTAAACATTGGGAATTTTCGCTAACATTCCCCAACTGGGCCCACAAGAGCGGCATCGCACTTTAACCCACAGCTTCAATCCATGGGCATGGTGCGTTCCCCAAAATCGATCGCTGGAGCAGTAGGACTTGCATTAGGGAACGCACCCTACAAGATTGGCGATCGCACTATTGTATTTAGATTGTAAGACGGATTCGATGGTGGGTGCTGTTATGGTGAGTTTTAACTAGCTGCTTATGGCTGATTGTCTCAGTCAAGGGGACAATTTGCTAACTGGGAGGGCGAGTTTCTAACGTAGTAGGTTTTCTTTTCTACAATCGTATAGCACCACTCAGATTAGTCTTCTTTACTCATAAGTCAACTCCGTTGCTTATTTCTGATCGATTCTTAGGAAAGATGCATAAGCATTCCCAAACCAGCCTAAAACCGTGTAGAAGGGATTGGTAATATAGTCAGGTACTTTTTCACTCCTATAGAAAACAGCATAAATAACCATAGTTAATAAGCAAACTACTAAAATGATTGCCAAAATCCAATTTACTCCAAGAATTATTCTATTCTTGTTCTTCGTGTCAACATTAGGAGATAATTCTTGCTCTTTTTCTTGAGCTTTTTTTCTGCCAAAAGCTTCAACTTTTACGATACGAATAGTACGCCCGTCAATTTCTCCCAGAAAAGTGTATTTAAAAAATCTGACAATTTGTTTCATCACAAAACCCCCATAGTCTGTTTTTAAAATTAAATACAACTTTGTATAGATCTAAAAAATCTCTACCAATTAAAGCATATTCTTTGTCTGGTAATGATACAATCTCTATCTCCCTTTCTATAAAATTTATTTGTAAATTTTCTTGTCCATTGCTTTCCGATTTTTCAGATTCGATCAGCCTTACGCAAAGACGATATGCTTCACATTCACGTCTTGAACCATCTGCATTTTCCATTATAATAGGATAAGTCTCAAATTCGTTTATACTTCTCCTTCTAAGGGCATTAATTGTCGATTGAGGCACAACAGTCATTTCTGCCCCAGTATCAACAATAGCGTTAACTGTCTCTCCTTGTGTATCGCCTTCATAATCATCTAGAGGATTATAAATGACGATTGATACTTCTGGACAAGCATACTCTTCTGACTGCAGATTGCCAAATTGATACATAAATTCAATCCCCCCAGAGTTCATTTGTTAAATTTTCTTGATTTTGGAATATCCACTTGGTGCTTTGACAACTCTTGTTTTTCCTGATTTTGTAACTTTTGTAAAAAGCCGCCTTTGCTTAGGATAATTCTCCCTTATTAATTTCAGCAGTTCTTGTTCATCTGTAATTTTTGGAAAAACTTGCTCGCCACCTACAAAAGCAACATACTTGCTTTCGTATTTTGCCAACCACTCCCTATCTGATTGACATTTTTCGTATGCTTCAAAATTGCCATCTATATCTGTAGGTATAGATAATGTAGCACTTGTATTTTTTGCCGGTAGTTGTTCAAGTTCAAGTTTTTGTCGATCTCTTTCTAATTCTAACTTTTCTTTTTCAGGCAGTTCAATAGATATAAGTTTTTGTCGATCTCTTTCTAATTCTAACTTTTCTTTTTCAAGCAGTTCAATAAATATATTTCGATACTCATCATCACTATTCTTAATTTTATTCTGTATTTCATCAATGAGTTGCCGCAAGCGATTTACGAATGCTGTTATAATGTGGCGAGCATTTTCTTTTAGGCTAGTCCCCTTCACTTCATAAATCACCAAATTATTGTTTATTTTTTCTGCTCGAATTTTATAGCTTGGATGTGCGGAAAATATTGCTACAGGTATGTCTTTATTTATATTATTGATCTTTTCCAAAGCTGTTAAACCTTCAGTAGGATTATCTCCAATTTTATTGTCAATAATATAAATTGCTGCTTCTCCGTTTTTGGCTAAATCAGCAACTTCATCACTGTTTCTTGCCATTTTGACTATCCAGCCTACTTCTCCTTCTATAACCTCTTTAATGGCTTCTTTTACGGCTAAACTATCTTCCATTAATACAACTTCTTTTTCTCTTTTCAATACTGCTCTGCACATAGATCGATTATCAAATATTGCTGCTGACATTTTAATTCTCCTTTTGTTGTGTTTTTACATTATAGATCAAAGTTGATACCACTTGAGTGGAATATTTACAAAAAATGTGGTTCCCTTGCCAACGGTGGAGTCGTAGTATATTTTACCACCATGTTCGCGCAGGATTTCACTGACGACATACAGCCCCATGCCTGTACCTCCTTCAGATTTGCGAGTCGAAAATCCTTTTTTGAAAACTTCATCTTTGATTTCATTGGGTATGCCTGATCCATTGTCTTCAATGCTAATCTGTATATATTCTATACCATCAGATGTCACAATGAAAGTTTTGATGAAAATCTTTGCTTTTTTGGGCTTGGCTTTTTCAATCGCTTCTATCGCATTGGCAATTAAGTTGTGGATGATTTGCTTAAATTTCGTTTCGTCAACCTCAATGATTGGTATGGTTTTGTCTGGTATAATTACAACTTCAATGTCTCTAGAAGCCAAATCAAAAAACTTGGCAGCCTTTCTTACTAAGTCATTAATATCGATAGCGGTAGGAACGCTAGATTCTGATTCAAATTCAGATCTTATACCTTCTATACGCCTGTCTATCCATTCTATTTGCTCACTAACAATTCGCTCTTTTTCTCTATTACTTTTGCCACTATCATTCAACAGTTTTTGTAGGTTATAAGAGATGTCAATTAATTCATTCTTATATTCGTGAAGGAAGCTCTTTAAATTAGTGTCAAATCCTTGAGCATAAACCTTATTGTGGAATTCACGCTTTTCATTTTCTAATTCTATTCTTTCTTTAGATAACTCTTCTTTGTACTGAACTATGTATATAATCGCAGCCGTCAAAAATGATATGGTCCTCAAAAATGATTTATCGCTATCATAAAATTCACGCTTGTAGCCAGTGTAAACAGAGATAGTGCCAACAACATTACCTTCAATTGAAAGTGGTACACACGCATGAGATTTTAAGCTATTTTTTTCTATCCATGTTTTATTAAAATATGGTTTTTTGTAGTTTTCAATATCATTGATATACTCGGCAGTGTTGGTTTTAAATACTTGTCCTACAATGCCATCTACCACTTTTACTGGCTTATTGTCGCGTTCTCCACAAATATCATTTGTTGTAGATATTTTGACGATTTCTAATTCATTGTTTTTATTCTTGATACGCAAGATACAAACCTTATAAGGAGTCAGATCTGAAACCAGATCATCGGCAATTGATTCTAGTATTTTTGTAAATTCATTTTGATTGAATTTATGCTCCGCTCCTAAAGATATAATTTCTTGAGTGATTTTATTATATTCTTCTAGATTTTTCCTTCTACCAAAATCTGATATGATCTTAGAAACAGTGGTGCTAATTAGCATTAACCAGGATAAATCTTCATTTTGGAATCCATTGCTGTCACTTTTATTTAACACTTCTAATGTACCAAAAGTTCTATTCAAGCCATTGAGAGGAACTGAAATACCGCACCTTAAATATCCTAAAGTATCCTGGTATTCTTTGCCATACTTCATATCTGGAAAATCTCTCATAATATTATTAGAATATTGTGGTTCTCCATAAGTTGAATCCAATAAATCTAAGCCAGTAGGAGGTACTGCCTTTCCAGAAAAACTTTCGTCAGGTTTGTAAGTTTCGTCAGCCAGCCATGACGCAGGGAGAGGATTACCCTCTCTATCAACGCCATCAATACCAAAGCGTTTGAGGACACCATCCTTAGAAAAAAGAAAAATCGATGCCACTTGCACGTTTAATTTCTCGCGCACTTCTTGCAGTGCTACCTGTATGGCTTCTTCCTGACTCTTACAGCGGATGAGAGTCTTGCTGACTTGATTGAGACTGCGAAGCTGTATTAGTATCTGTTCTCTCTCCATAACCAGCGCCTCACTACTACTCTGTAAATGGCTACAATTTTAAATTCCGGATTTCGGATTGTCAGCGGTAACTTTACAAAAGTTTACGGTAGGGTTTCATACATTATAACTTCGTCCATTGCATCACATAAACCGAAGAACCTGAATTGGGGTGATGGGGTGATGGGAAGTGTCGTGAAGTGAAGGCAAAAAGACAAACAGCCTCTACAATGATAAAAGGTGAGACCTCTAGGGAATGCAAAATAATTATAATGAAGCCAAGAGACCTAATTAAAGTCTTAATTGCTGACGATCAAGAGTTAACCTGTTTAGGACTCAAGATTTTAATTTCCCAGCAGCCGCATTGTCAGGTGGTCGGAATTGCGGTTAATGGTCAACAGGCGATCGACTTGGCGAAAAGTTGTCAACCAGATGTAATTATTTTAGATATACAGATGCCTGTCTTAGATGGACACAGCGCCGCTATTCAAATCAAACAATTCGACCCTTATATTCGCATTATCGCCTATAGTTCCTTGCCAAAGCTTCCAATGGAAAAAAATAATCAAAGTATAGCTTTTGACCTATACTACCCTAAAGATATATCTTCCCAAGCTCTGATCAAAGCGATCGATGACTTGGGAAAATTAGCACAATCGGACAAACATCAATCCCGTCGAGTCGGATAGTTAACTAAGTTTTTCTTCAGGAAAAGTTGCTTGAAACTCATCGAGCAATTCATCTAACTCCTCAAGAGCTTGATTAACATCCAATCTCAGGCCGCCAATGTCGGGTTTATCGCGCAATTGCAGTAAATAATCGCGTTTATTAGCCATTTGTTTCACTTTATCGATCAAGCTGGTTTTATCCATAATTCACCCTCTGGTACTGACTGCGATTATATCTCAGTCAGCCCCTATCAGTGGCTCTCCTGCAAAAATCAAAAATCTTCTCTTGGGTGAGGAGACAGGAGGTTCCCAGGCTCTCTTGGGTTTGGTGGGTAAAATGTGTTCTAAGATATAGTCTGGCGAGCAAGTGGAATGAACCACAGAGACACAAAGGACACAAAGATCGCTCCTATGCAAGTTAAACTGATCACACAAAGAATAAGAGAGCCACTCCGACAGAGGAGGATAAAAAAGACAAGAGACAGCTAACTGATAACTGATAACTGATAACTGATAACTGATTTTCCTATGTTCCCTGTAGATTTTCACCGCTCAGAAATAACTACCGTTGCCGATCCTATTTATCTAGAAATCTTTAAAAATCTCTATCAATTTATTGCCGAAGAAATGGGGATTACTCTCCAAAATACGGCAGCAAGTGTCAATATTAAAGAGCGCCTAGACTTCTCCTGTGCTATTTTTGATGAGGTGGGAAATTTAATCGCTAATGCTCCTCATATTCCCGTCCATTTAGGCTCTATGTCCGATAGCGTTAAAAGCTTAATTCAGGATAAAGGTGAGACGATTCGTCCGGGGAATGTTTATCTGGCTAATAATCCTTATAATGGCGGTACTCACCTGCCAGATGTCACAGTAATTAGTCCTATTTTTGACCGCCAAAATCAGGAAATATTATTTTATCTTGCCTCCCGGGGACATCAAGCTGATATCGGTGGCATTACCCCCGGTTCTATGCCTCCCCATTCTGTCCATATTAGCGAAGAAGGAATTTTATTCGATAATTTTTTGCTGGTAGCAGCGGGACAGTTTCGGGAACAAGAATTAATTAATCACTTAACTAATAGTCCTTTTCCTGCACGCAATATCGCCCAAAATATTGCCGATTTTCAGGCACAAATAGCCGCTAATGCCAAGGGGGAAAGAGAATTACATAATATGGTTGAGCGCTACGGATTAGCTATGGTTAAAGCCTATCAACAGTTCGTTCAAGATAATGCGGAATTAGCGGTGAGAAAAGCTATATCTGTCTTAAAAGATGGTGAATTTACTTATTATCTGGATAACGGTGCTGTCATCAAGGTCAAGATCACCATAGATATTGATAATTGTCAAGCAACCATCGATTTTACTGGCACATCTGACCAGTTAAATAATAATTTTAATGCACCCCTAGCAGTGACAAGAGCGGCGGTTTTATACGTTTTTCGTACCCTTGTGGAGGAGGCAATTCCTTTAAATGCTGGCTGTTTCAAACCCCTCCATTTAATTATCCCATCTGGCTGTTTTCTTAATCCCGTTTATCCAGCGGCCGTAGTAGCTGGAAATGTGGAAACTTCCCAGGCCATAGTTAATGCTTTATACGGTGCTTTAGGCATTCAGGCAGCCAGTCAAGGAACGATGAATAATTTCACTTTTGGCAATCAAAAGTACCAATATTATGAGACTATTTGTGGCGGTTCTGGTGCGGGGGCAAATTTTGCGGGAACTGCTGCCGTACAAACCCAGATGACTAATTCCCGTCTCACCGATCCAGAAGTATTAGAAATGCGTTATCCTGTATTAGTGGAAAGTTTTAGCATTCGCCCCGATAGTGGCGGTAAGGGACAATATTCTGGAGGTGATGGTGTCATTAGAAGAATTAAATTTCAAGAGTCCATGACTGCTAATATTTTATCGGGTAATCGCCAGATTCCCCCCTTTGGACTGGCGGGAGGAAAAGCTGGTAAAATAGGACGTAATGCCGTGGAAAGAAACGATGGAACTATCGAAGAATTGCCCGGTACTGCGACTGTAGAAATGAACCCCGGTGATATTTTTATTATTGAAACCCCCGGCGGTGGTGGCTATGGAAATTGCTGAACGATAACTTTAATTTTAATTAAGTACCTAAGCAAAATTAAGTAAGTGGTTATAATTAAATTAAAGATGGATACCCCCTTAATCCCCCCTTAATAAGGGGGGTGTCTGACGATTTACTGATTAAATCATGACAATTATCTTAGCGATCGAAACCAGTTGCGATGAAACGGCTGTGGCTATTGTTAACAATAACCAGGTGTTGAGTAGTGTGGTTTCTTCTCAAATTGATCTCCATCGTCCCTATGGCGGTGTTGTGCCAGAAATGGCCTCCCGACAACACCTAGAAACCATTAATTTTTGTCTAGAAAAAGCTTGGCAAGAAACGGGGTTAACTTGGTCAGAAATTGATGGGATAGCCGCCACAGTTGCTCCCGGTTTAGTAGGTGCTTTAATGGTGGGAATGACGGCAGCCAAAACCCTGGCTATTATCCACGATAAACCCTTTATCGGCATTCATCATCTCGAAGGTCATATCTATGCTTCCTATCTCGCTGAATCTGATCTTAAACCTCCTTTTTTATCTCTTTTAGTCTCCGGGGGTCATACCAGTTTAATCCATGTGCAGGCCTGCGGTAAATATCAACAATTAGGAACTACTAGAGATGATGCAGCTGGAGAAGCTTTTGATAAAGTGGCACGATTATTAAACTTAAGTTATCCCGGAGGTCCGATCATTGATCGCATTGCTAAAGATGGTAATCCCCAAGCTTTTCCCTTACCCGAAGGTAAAATATCTTTACCAACCGGCGGTTTTCATGCCTATGATTCCAGTTTTAGCGGTTTAAAAACTGCTGTTTTGCGCTTAGTAGAGAAATTCGAGCCAGATAATTTACCTGTAGCTGATATAGCCGCTAGTTTTCAAGATACGGTGGCCAGAAGTTTAACCCGTCGGACCATCAATTGTGCCTTAGATTATGGCTTAAAAACTATTGCGATCGGGGGAGGAGTAGCTGCTAATAGTGCCTTAAGAAATCATCTGGAAACTGCCGCCAAAAATCATGATTTAACCGTCTATTTTCCGCCACTTAAACTCTGTACAGATAACGCCGCTATGATTGCTCGCGCTGCTGTTGATCATTATGATCTTGGTCATTTTTCTGACCTTTCTATCGGTGTTCGTTCCCGTTTACCTTTAAGCGAAGTTATGCAATTATATAAGTAGGGTTTGCGGCAAAAAGGTTTTCGGTGGGGGCAGGGTGTAGGGTGTAGGGTGTAGGGTGTAGGGTGTAGGGTGTAGGGTTTTAACTATTTTCAGCATGAAGCCCAACGCCCGATCATGTTACGCTACCGCTAACCCATCCTATAAATAATTGCGCCTCCCTACTTAATACGTCAGATTTTTAGATATCAGCCGTCAGTATTCAGTATTCAGTATTCAGAATTGAGGAGATTGCTTTTATCTATTCTCCCTGTCTCCCCACCCCACTTCATAATTCATAATTGATAATTTATAATGTTTGGCTTTTTAAATCTCAATAAACCCCCCGATTGGACTTCTCACGATTGTGTGGCCAAAGTCCGAAAAATTCTTAAGACAAAACGAGTCGGCCATGGCGGAACTTTAGATCCTATGGCCACGGGAGTTTTACCGATCGCCGTCGGGGCTGCCACCCGATTACTGCCCTATTTACCCGAAAATAAGGCTTATCGGGCAAAAATCCAGTTAGGACTCAGCACCGATACCGATGATATTACCGGAAAAGCGATCGCTACTTGTCCCTGGCCCGATTTAACTTTAGAGGCAGTTAAGCCGCATTTAGCGGAATTTATTGGCAATATTGCCCAGATTCCACCGATGTATAGTGCTATTCACCAGGATGGTCGCCGTCTTTACGAATTGGCACGCAAAGGGGAAATAATCGCAGTGGAGCCTCGTCATGTCAAAATTGACCAAATTACAGTTTTAGACTGGTTAGAGGGCGAATTTCCACAAATAGAGCTAGATATTCACTGTGGATCGGGGACTTATATCCGTTCCCTGGCCAGAGATTTGGGCAAGGTGTTAGCTGTGGGTGGCACTTTAGCCAGTTTAACTCGCACGGAAAGCTGTGGTTTTCAATTAGCCGATAGTATTAATCTGGAAGCTTTAATGGCTAATTCCGAGGCTTTAATTTCGCCTCGCATTGCCTTGGCACATCTAGACTGGATTTCTTTGACATCAGAAAGAGTTATCGATTGGTTTCACGGCAGAAAAATTAATCTCACCGATACAAATGTTATGATCGGTTCTCTGGTTGCCGTGGAGTCTTTAGAAGCTCAATTTCTCGGCATTGGTGAGATAGTTGTCCGAGAAGATGAATACTGCCTACAGCCTAAAATAGTTATTCAGCAATAGGGGTAATAATTAGGGTCTGCTGAAAAAGTTTTTCGTGGGGACAGGGTGTGGGGTGTGGGGTGTGGGGTGTGGGGAGAATAAATAAAATAATCTCCTATCTCCTGACTCCTGACGACCGACTCCTAACCCTAACAACAGTTTTTGATTTTTACAAGAGGTCTAGTATAAACCCACTGATTATCATTTTTTCTGGCCACGATTTTTTTAGAAGCAACCAAAGATTTTAGACAAAGATTGAGCATAGAAACGGGACGATTTAAGCGCTCACTCAATTCTTGAACTGTGATTCCTTGGGGATAAAATTGCATAAGTTCAAAAATTTGTGCGCTAGTATTTAATCCTTTTGTCGGACTAATAATCTTGATAGCCAAGGCTAGTAATCGGGAGAAACGACAGGCCATTAGACCCTTGTTTGTCGCTGCTTTGTTCCGATCAATCTAGCCTTTTTTTCGAGAAGTTATTAGGGTTTAAAATGCTAATAAAACTCTGACGAAAATAGAGATTAATTTGTTCCCATAATCTCTTGAATAGCAGATAAAAGGCGATCAATCTCCTCATCAGTGCCGATAGAAATCCGCACATAATTCTGAATGCGAGGATGTTTAAAATATCGCACTAATATCTGACGGTCTTTGAGTTGATTATATAACTCACTGGCACTAATCTGGGGGGGAGAAGCGAGGATAAAATTAGCTTCCGAGTCAAAAACAATAAATCCCAACTCCCGCAAAGAAGTAATTAAACGGCTGCGGGTTTGACGGACTTTTTGCCAAACTTGCTCAAAATAATTATGGTGTTTTAAAGCTGCTGTGGCTAAAGTTTGAGCGATGCGATCTAAATTATAGGAATCACGCACCTTATCCATCTGTTCGATAATGGCCCCGGAAGCAAAACCGAAACCGACTCTTAACCCCGCTAAACTATAACTTTTCGACATGGTACGACTAATGATGACATTATCGTAACGGGAGAGAAAATCGAGATGATTGTCATCACTAAAATCCACATAAGCTTCATCAATTAATACCAATCCCGATGCATTAGCACAGGTTGCCTCTAAATAGTCGCGCTCAAGATGTTTCCCGACGGGAGGATTAGGAGAAGCTAGAAAAATTAATTTCGCTTCCGGACAAATAATCGGTCCGGCTAATTCAAATTTATCATTAGTGGGAAATTCGATAATATTTGCCCCGTGTACCCGGGCAATTGTCTCGTAAAGGGAATAGGTTAAATCCAAAAAAGCGACACTTTCGCAAGGGTTAACAAAAGTTCGCAGGGCGATATTAAGTATATCATCGGAGCCATTACCCGCGATTATCTGATCGGCTGCTATGCCGTATAATTCCGCCGCCGTTTGCCGTAACTCTTTGGAGATAGGATCGGGATAGAGTCGGACTTTCTCTAATTGCTCTGGCAGGTGGGCAAAAATTTCCGCCGGTGGGGGATAGGGATTCTCATTGGTGTTAAGTTTGGTAAATCCCGCGCTTTGGGGCTGTTCTCCCGGAGTGTAAGCGGGGGTTTGACGAACACAATCGCGTGTAGGTAGCATGGACTCTCTGGGGCGGCAATTTCTAGCAAGCTTTCCATTGTAACAAATTCTCGCCGATGATCGGGGGTTGAATCGATGTCAACCCCTACTGGTAAAACTAATTAAGGTTCTACCCAACGGCCATCGGCTTTAATTAAATTAATCAACTCGGTTACACCTTCACTTTCGGGGACGCGTTTAATTTCCTCGCGACCGCGATAAAGGGAGATATAACCGGCCTGTTTCCCCACATAACCATAGTCTGCGTCGGCCATTTCTCCCGGTCCATTGACAATACAACCCATAACGGCGATATCGAGTCCGGTGAGGTGTTTAGTCGCTGCGCGCACTTGCTGCAGGACATCTTCTAAATTAAAAAGAGTGCGACCACAGGAAGGACAGGCAACGTATTCGACCATGGTTTTCCGCAGTCCCAGGGCCTGGAGAATGCTGTAACAGACGGGAATTTCCTTTTCGGGAGCTTCCGTCAGAGAAACGCGAATCGTATCACCAATACCGTCCGCTAAGAGAGTGGCAATCCCGGCAGTGGATTTAATTCGTCCGTATTCCCCATCTCCTGCCTCAGTAACCCCCAAATGTAGGGGATAATCCATACCTAACTCGTCCATGCGCTTAACCATGAGACGATAGGCGGCCACCATCACCGGCACGCGGGAAGCTTTCAGGGAAACCACTAGATTGCGAAAATCGAGGGATTCGCAGATGCGGATGAATTCTAAAGCCGACTGTACCATTCCTTCGGGGGTGTCGCCGTAGGTAAAGAGCATTCTTTCGGCCAGAGAACCGTGGTTAACGCCGATTCGCATCGCTTTATCTTGATCTCGCAGGGAAACTACTAAAGGTTTCAGAGTTTCGGCTATTTTTTCGCCAATTTCATCAAATTCTGCTTGACTGTACTCGCTGCGGTCGGCTTTCGGTTTCTCGAAAACGTACAAACCGGGGTTAATCCGCACTTTATCGACGTGCTTGGCCACTTCTAGGGCGATTTTCATGCCGTTGTGATGTACATCGGCTACTAACGGCACAGGTTGATAGGTGGCGAGCAGTTTTTCCCTAATTTTAGCTAAAGCGGTGGCGTGGGACAGACTCGGCACGGTGACGCGGACAATTTCACAGCCGATTTCATGGAGGCGACGGATACCGGCCACGGAACCATCTATATCAAGGGTATCCTCGTTAATCATCGACTGCACGACCACGGGATGACCACCACCGATGGTAACGCTACCTACCCGGACGGGACGGGTTTTGCGTCGGTGAATCGTGGTGTCGAATTCGGAGGCAGTTGCGGGGGGTTTGAGCGTCGATTCCAAGGTTTGCATAGGACTATCACCAACAATCACTCTCCCTATTCTCTCAAAGAACAGCAACAGATTCTAGCCACTCTAATAAAATTGGGTTAAAACGGTCAGGACATTCATCCTGCAAACAATGACCGGCCCGGTCAAATTCTACATATTTAATCCTAGGATTAAGGGAGACAAAACCCTCGGCTAACTGGACGGGAACCATCCGATCTTGTTTGCCCCAACACAATAAAATCGGGATTTGTAAACGTGGTAAAATTAGCTTTGCTGGTGGACAATATTCGGGATGATTGACAGCTTGTGCTAGGGAAATAAAGGCCTCCGCTGCCCCCTCATCTAGGGTTGGGGCGGCGATAATTTGTACTAATTCCTCGCTGACTGCTTTCTTGTCTTCGTAGGCGATTCCTGTCCATTTTTTCAAGACTTGCGGACGACGCAGATAGTAAAATATCGGTTTTAATAGCCAAGGAGAAGTGAAAAAGTTTTCGATGGGAGTGACGATATTTAATAACCAATCGGCGATCATTTCCCGCCGACGGCTGACATCGGGTAAACTGAGCATAACTAATCTGGCTACCATTTCCGGGTATTTACCCGCTAGGGCCATACTAACTAAAGAACCGATCGAATTTCCCACTAATACCACCGGTCTATTGATAAAAGTTTGCCAGAAATCGTGTATCTGTTCCACCCAGAGATTAACGGTATAGGGAACCTGCACTTTACGCGAACCACCGAAACCTAATAAATCTACTGCGTAAACTCGATGATTTTGGCTGAGAATAGGAATATTATGGCGCCAATGTTCGATCGCCGCTCCAAATCCGTGCAGTAAAATTAAAGGGGGTTTATCGGCATCTTGGCGGTTTTTTGCCGGCATAAAACTATAACGAATTTGCCAACCGCGCCACACCCAATCCCGTTGATAACCGATGCGTTCTGTCCAAGCTGGTGAAATTGTCACTTAAGTCAAACAATTAAGAGGTTTTCAGGAAATATTACTCTAAGTAGGTAGGCGTTAAAAATTATCAGATGCCCCCCTTATTAAGCTATCCATTAGTCAGATCTTTCTTAACAAAAAGAGAAGAAACTTAAAAAAAGGGGAAACGATTGATAGGTATAGTTTTGAAAGAAGGAATTAAGGTGGAGGTAAGCAAAAAAATGGAGAA